>DASTDQ010000890.1:0-4626 GCA_035710305.1 Vicinamibacterales bacterium
TGTAATTAGGGACCGGTTCGACCAGGACCTCTTTGCCGTCCACGATCACGCCGAGCGCCTTGAACATGATCGTCGCCCCATCGCGGCGAACGATGCCAAAGAACTCGTCCTCGGGGGTCGGGCCTCGAAACGTGATTTCGAACCCCAGCACGTCGCGATAGAACGCGAGCGACGCCGGGATGTCGGCGACGATGAAGAACGGTGAGATGCCGGAGATCGAGGGTCTCTGACGCATAACCTACTAGAGCCTTGGCCCCACCACTTCCCGAGCCTGCGCCGAAGTCAGCACCGGCACGACTTCGAAGTCGGTGATGTCGCTCCAATTGGCCATCCACTCATCGAGAAGACCCCGATCTTCGCACTCCATGACCTGAAAGCAACGGCTCAAGTCCTCGGTGACCCAGCTCCCTCGATACTCAACGCCGTTCGGCATGAGCCGTCCTCGATCGCGGAACCTCTGGTAGATAGGAACGGGATCGCCGCCACGAAAGCTTTCGATGACCATGTACAACATGCGTTTCCGCTCAGAAGATTTGTTTCCCCGAGGGCTCATGGTGCCTTGGTGGCCGAACGTCTTCGTGCCTTCGCGGCCAAGTCCAAACCACGGAGGTTCTATTTCACCCGTTTCACTGTTACCGTCTTCGGGCCATTGAGCCCGTAGATCCCGAAGCCGCCGCCTTGGTTGGATCCCGCCCCCGGGTCGCCCTTGGCTTCGCGCACGAAGACGATCTCGTCGCCCATCACCTTCCCAGTGAAGGTGATGGTGCGTTTGCCGTCCGGGCTGAGCACGGTGAACGTGATCGTGTCCTTGTCGACCTTGCCCTTGACCGCGACTGGTTTCTGACCTGGTGGGCTGGTGCGTGTGATCGCGCCCGTTAGTTGAGCGCCGTCCGCCGTGAAATCCATGACGACCGTATCGGCCCCGCCGATTCCAACAGCTTCTGTCGTCCACTTACCATTGATGGGTGACTGCGCGAGGAGAGTCGCTGACGCGGCGACCACGACCGAACACGCAAGGGTTGCAGCCTTCACGGGAATCTCCCTTCAATTCCACGTCCACAGCGCCAGCGACGTCACGTCCTTGATGAAGGCGCGGTTTCCCGAAATCGCGGGCTGTGCCCACGTCTCGGTGGCCGCGACCTTGTAGCGCCGGATCGGCTCGAACGCCGTCTGACTGTTGCGCGCCACGACCAGCTCGCCGTCGCTTTCGAGACTGATCAGCAGATCGCCCGCCCGCGCAACCGACGCGTGCGCGGCCTGCCGCCCTTCGGACGTCCAGAGCGTCTTGCCGCTCCTGGCATCCATCGCGTAGTACTGTCCGGCGTTGCGACCCGAGAGACCGAAGAGCATGTCGCCCGATACGACGGGCGTCGTGTAGCGCAACGGCAGTTCGGCGTTCTCCCACAATTGCTCGGTCGTCCACTGCGCGCCGCGCTTGACGGCGAACGCGAAGAGCGGCCCGGTGCCTGCGACGATGACCGTCTGCCCGCTCACAATCGGGGTGATGCAGTTGGACGTGAACTGATGGATGAGCGGACGCTCCCAGAGAAGCGCGCCCGTCGAGGCATCGACGCCGACGATCTTCGTCTGCGTCGGCGTGATGATCTGTCGAGTGCCGCCCAGTTCGGCGACGATCGGCGACGCGTAGCCAGGGCCGTCGCCGGTCCAGCTCCACCGCACATCGCCCGTGTTGAGATCGAACGCGGTCAGCGCACCCTTGTCGTTGCCGCCCACGTGAAAGATCACACGGCCGCCGTCAACGAGCGGCGAGAAGGCGTGCGTCGTGTAGAGCATGTCGGGCCCCGCACCGGGCTTCTGCCACACCTGCTTGCCCGACGCCGCGTCCCAGGCGGTGACCGTCCCGGTCATCCCGATCGAATACAGGCGCCCGCCGGAAAAGATCGGCGTCGATTTGGGTCCAGGGCCGTGCTGCTTGGTTGCCGGGTTCATCGTGAACGTCGCGGGATAACCCGCCTGCCAGACCACCTTGCCGCTGTCCGCGTCGAGGGCCGTCATCGTTTCGTTCTCGCCAAGGCGGGAGAACTGATACACGCGGTTGCCGACGACGAGCGGGGTGGCGTAGCCCGTGCCGATGTCAACCTTCCACCTTTGCGTGAGCATTTCGGGCCACGCCTGCGGCGCGGTCAGGCCCGTGATGACGCCGTCGCGCGCGGCGCCGCGCCACTGTGTCACGTCGGCAGCCGGGCGCTGCGCCTGTCCCGTCGTGGTCAGTACAAAAGCGATCAGGATAAGGACGTGTTTACGCATAGGGCAGAATTCTAACTGCGAAAGGGTGCTACGCTGCACGTCACCGGCGCGCCACGGCGACTGCCTTGCGCGCCCACGACACCAGCTCGGCGGAGCTTTCGAGCACACCGGCCGGCACTTCGTAATAGCGCATGGTCGTCGGGCGGCCCGGATACGGTTTGAACGGCTTCATCCCAAGGCGCTCGTAGTCGGCGCGGGTGGTGTCGTCGACCTTCAGATACAAGGTGTCACGCGCGAGAATTCCGAAGAACGTGTCACGATGATAGAGGCCGATGCCGCCGAACATCGCTTTCGGCATGACGCCATCCAGATCTGACAGCTGATCGAGGACGAACGACTTGAAGCTGTCGCTTACCCTCAAGGACGGAAGTCGCCCGCGCGTGCGTGGTCGCGGCATATGCAGCAGGAACTCTACACTCGGGCCAGTGTATCAACCGCGCCATGAAGGATAACCGGCTTCTCGATGGTCGAGCTGTCCGCGACCGCATTCTCCAGGACGTCGCCGAGCAGGTGCGCAGCGCGGCGGCGACCCACGCGATCGGACGCCTCGTCTCCATCAGCATCGGCGAGCACAAGGAAGTGGCGGTCTACGTGCGCGGCCAGGCGAACGCGGCGAGAAAGGTGGGCCTTCGCTTCGAGGAACAGACCTGGCCCGCCGGGCTCACCCAGGAAGAATGCAAGGCCAGGCTCGTCGCCATGAACGACGATGCCGACGTCCTCGGCGTCATCCTGCAGCGCCCTGTGCCGGCGCATATTCACGGCCGCTCGCTCGCATCCGCGATCCATCCGCTCAAGGACCTCGAGGGGATGAATCCGGCCTCGATCGGCAACATTGTCTACAACGACCTGGCGCTGGCGCCCTGTACTGCCGCGGCGTCGGTCGAGCTGATCAAGGCGACCGGGCTCAACCTGCACGGCCTGGAGGTCGTCATGGTCGGCCACTCCGAGATCGTCGGGAAGCCGGCTGCGTTCATGCTGATGGCGCAGGGGGCGACGGTAACCGTGTGCCACCACCTGACGCGATCCGTGGCCGCCCATTCACGCCGCGCCGATGCCGTGCTCGTCGCGGTCGGCAAGCCGAAGTTCCTGCGCGCCGACATGGTCAAGCCCGGCGCGGCCGTCATCGACATCGGCATCAACCAGATCACGGGGCCGAACGGCGAGACGATGATCGTGGGCGATGTGGACACCGACAGCGTGAAGGAAGTGGCGAGCTGGGTCACTCCGGTCCCTGGGGGAGTGGGCCCGGTGACCGTCGCGATGTTCATGCGGAACGCCATTGCCGCTCACGCCAGGCAGTTCGCAGCCGGCTGGCTCAGGTGAGGACCGGTGCCCCGAATCTTCATCAGCTATCGAAGAGACGATGTGGCGGGCGATGCTGGCCGCCTGGCCGACCACCTGCAGCGCCGCTTCGGCAGGGACCAGGTGTTTCTGGACATCGACACGATCGATCCGGGCAAAGACTTCGTGCAGGAACTGCACGCATCCCTTCAGGAGACCGCTGCGGTCCTGGTCGTGATCGGGCCGCGATGGACGACGGCCAGCGACGCAGCCGGCGCGCGCAGGCTCGACAACGCGAAGGACTTCGTCCGGCTCGAAGTCGAGGCGGCGCTGGAGCGGACCATCCCCGTCGTGCCCGTGCTCGTTCAGGGAGCGGCGATGCCTCGAGCCGAAGAGCTGCCGGCGGCTCTCGCGTCGCTTGCCACGCGGCAAGCGGCCGTGCTGGACCACGCGGAGTTTCACGACGACGCCGAGCGCCTGTGCGATCGCCTGGAGCGGATGATTGCGGGCCGGAAGTCGCCCTGGCAGGCCGCGAGGAGGTGGTGGCCGGCGGCGGCGGTGGCGGCCGTCCTGGCGATCGGAATCGGCTACCTTGCTCTGCGTTCGCCGGACAAGGGATCGTCAACAGCGACGACCGGATCGGCAGCGCCGGATGCCAACACCGGCGGCGCCGCGGCGGCCGCCGGGACCGAAGGCGCCAAGGAGTCCGCCGGGACCGAAAGCGTCAAGGGGACCGAAAGCGTCAAGGAGTCCGGCCAGTCGCGACGCGTAGACGAACTGCTGGCCGCGGCGGAGGCACAGCGCGGCCGGAACCAGTTCACCGAGGCGATGGCGACGCTGGCCGGCGCCCGGGAACTGGCGCCGGCGTCGGGAGCCGTTCGACGAGCGCAAGAGGACGTGGCGATGGAGTGGATCCGCAACGCCCGGGTCGAGGGCGGCAAGTCGTCGTTCGGCGACTCCATCAAGCCGGCGCTTGCAGTGGTGGACACCTCGCTTCCCTCCGCCACCGGGACTCGTCGGGCCGACCTGCTGGCTCACACCGGATGGGCCACGTTCCTGCTGTGGCGCGACGGCGAC
>DASTDQ010000891.1:0-13319 GCA_035710305.1 Vicinamibacterales bacterium
CCGCGCGCTCGCGGATGGACGGCTCGAAAGCTCGATGGTCATCGAACGGCCACGGATGTCGGACAACGCATAGCTTTGCCTGCTCCGGTCGCCTCCAGGCAAATGCTCGGTATCGTTTGGTCCCGGCGTCACGTGAATGAAATACCGGCCGTCAGGCACGTTGGCGATGGCGAAGCCGCCTCGCGCGTTCGTCCTGGACTGCGGGAATTCCCTGCCACGGATCCGAATCGCGTCCTCGAGCGGCTCGTCGTACGCCTCGGCGGTGAACGGCGGAGCGTAGATGGCACTGGCTGTCATGCGAGTGGACACGTCGATCGCCGTGACAGGCACCAGATGGACGGTCGCGCCGGCAACCGGATGACCCGGATTCGAGGCGGCACCGCCAACGACGAGCGCACCAGCCGCGCTGACGACCTGCCCCGTGAAGGAACCTGGGGTGCCCGATCCAGCCTGGTTGGCCGCCGTGGCTCGAACCAGCAACGTGGCCAGGACCACCGTCAACGCCGATGCCGCCATCCAGAAACGACTCATGGTGGGCATCAGAACGGTGCAACCGGGATGACGAAGACGAATGACAGCGACCAATGGCTTGCGTCGTCGAGGTAGAGGGTACCGTCGTTGAAGAGATCGCCCTTCTTGGGGATGCCGGTGGCAAGATAGTCCAGGGACGTCTCGAATTCGACACCACGGAGCCATCGATCTTCCGGCAGCCACCTGAAGATATGTATCGCGGTATCGAGCTCGAAATCCAGCTTGTGTGTATACGCTCGCGTGGTGTTCGGGCGCTCCGCCGGGCTGAACTTATCGACGACGTCGAAATGCGACGTGACCCACCCGCGGGTCATCGATTCCGTCAGCCAGTGGAAGTTGCTCTCGAATTCGAGCTCGACCTCGTTGCCGTCGTCGAACGGAGAGGCGATCGCCTCGACCGTGAATCCGAGCCACGGGATCCTCGTCGGCATGTCGAGCGCCAGGACGATTTCGAACGCCCGCTCGCGTTCGACCTGTTCGGTGACCCCTTCCGGCGTGACCACGCGATGCCGGTTCGCGAGGTTCTCTATGGTGATCGTCGGCTCGAACTTCCACTCGAGCTCGCAGATGAAGCGGCATGGAGGGTCGTCCTGCGCAGCAACGAACCGCGGAGTTGCCAGGAGGACTGCCACGGTGAGCGCGATCCGCCACGAGATCGCAACTGTTATCGGATATGCCATGAAGACGTGTCGTTGACGATTCAGGGCGCGTCCGTGCGCTTCGCTCGAGGAATCTCGACCGTCGGCGTACCTGTCTTGCGGATGTTGGTCAGCACCACCTCGGCGCCCAGTCCGGCCGCGAACCCGATGATCATGAGGAACGGGATCAGCCTCTTGAGCGCCACAGCCAGGACCGCGGTCGCCTGTTCGGTCGCAAAGAGCTGAGCCAGGACAAACGAGACGCCTGCGAGCCCGCCCGCGACAATACCTAATGCGGCAAACCGAAGCAGGATGTAGTGGTTGTACGCGGACATCGCAAAGGTGCGATCGACGCCCCCGGCCCAGTCGAGGACCACTCGAATCGTCGAGCCCGACGCACCCGCAATCATCGGCGTCAACAACACGAGGACGAGCACTTCGGTGAGGTCGCTCGTTGGCCGGTACGCCGCGAACGGCCAGGTGGCGGCCGCGATGATGAACAAGGCAGCCGACACCCCGGCGTGCCAGTTGATTGTCGCATTCTCCGCGTATTCCTTGAGCCGGCGTTCGATGACGCGCCTTTCCTCCCGCTCCTCCATCTCGCGTGCAAGACGCGCGAACCCGTCTTTCTGCCGCGTCAGGAGCGACACCAGGCGAGCGGCAAGGTCGGCCGACCATGCCCCGGCCGCCATCTGGGCGAATTCCTGTCGTTCGAGCGGGTAGGTCTGCTCGCGCAGCGCCCGCCAGACTTTCTCCCCTGAGCCACCGAAGGCCGCGCAGGCCACGACCGGCGTCTTGTGCCCGATGGCAACGAGACCGGCGACCAGCGCCGTCGGCCCACCGCCGAGGATGATGACGCCGTCTACGGAAGCCAGCGAACGGTAAAACGAGGCTTCCCAGTCGGGATTGAAATCCGGCAGGAACTCGAACCGCTCGTCCGTGGCTTGATCGGGGGTGAACTCGGGCTCGCCGTATCGCTGCGAGTACATCACCTGGATCGCGCCCGGCTCCTTGTCCTTCTTCGAAAGATAGCCGCGTACCACGTCGATCTCGAACATGTGCGGCAGGCTGGAGTAGACCACGATCTGGAAGCCCTGCTTCGCGAGCTCGCGACCGAGGTCCTCGCCGGCCTGCACCGCCAGCGGCAGATTCTTCAGGCCAAGCTCCTCCTCGCGCTCGGGATCGAAACTGCCGACGATGGCGATACGCGGTGCGGGCATGGGGAAGGTCTCCAGGGCTACTTTGCGGACGCCAACCCCTCCGCGCACGAGAACTCGCGCAACTCGTCGTTCGGCGGCGACACCTTCCGATACGTACGAACCGAGGTAAACGGTTCGAGCAGTGCTTTCGGGTCCATCGAGGTGATCCGATCCTCGAGAACGCCAGGCGACGCGAACCTGATGCGCTCGCGCACGGTGAACTGATCGCTGTGCGGCGAGAACGTGTCGAACAGCGTGTCCTCGCGAATGGCCACGGTGTCCACGACGAGCGTGTCCCCTTCCCAACGCCCCGTGGAATACCCGGCGAACGTCGGATCGTCGAGAACCCTCTGCGACGGCTTGCGGCCGTCCAGAAAAATCCGGCGATACACGTCGTTCAGCTCGCCGTAGATGGTGATCTTGTCTTTCGTGTGCTGAATTTCCATGCCGTAGGTCATCGACATCATGTTGGGCATGCCGGCAGAGAGACACCTGGCGTTCGGATCGAATTCATCCGATCCGGCCATGCGCGACTGTCGAATGACCTCCCATTTGGCCAGGTACTCAGGTGTCAGCTTCGGCGCGTTTTCCGGCCGGCCCGCACGCCCATCGAGCACCAGCACCGGTCGCGGCGGCGGCAAGGCGTCTCCGCGAGCCCCAGGCGCCGGCGGAGGCGCCGCGGCGCGGCCGCCTCTGGCCTGACCAAACGGGTCGATCGGAGAGTACACGCCGGTGAAGTCCGGCAGGGGCGTTCCCTGCGTGCGAAGCGGTGCCGTCGATACGAGCAGCAGGCACAGGAGCGCCGAAGCAAACAGAGCAACGGTCTTCGACATGATGTTCTCCTCCAGCCGTTACTGCTGAGCCGCCGGCGCCGCCTGTTGCCCGACCACAGTGCCGTCAGCGCGCCTGACGCGCGTGAGGAGGCCGGTGCGCGTCCCGTCCTTCGCCGGGCTGAAATCGACGGTGATCGTCTCACCCGCCTTGAGGGTGGTCTTCGACCAGCCGGCGCGGACCAACTGGCCTGGTGTGCGGCCCTCGATCGCCCACTCCACCTTGCCGTTGCCTTCGTCCACCGACAGGATGATCCACACGTGCGGGTTCGTCCACTTCCACTCGATGACGGTGCCCGTGAGCACCACCACCTTGTCGCCGTCGAACGCCGAGTTGCTGTGGTGCGCGAGGGCGGACGTGGCCACCAGCAGCGCGATGACACATGACACGATCCGACGCATAGGACCTCCCTGGCACCTGTCATGGCAGGCTTCTGAGGCCTGCCGTCTTCCGTGAACTGAACCGGCCGAGCAAACATAACCCCCGCCGGACGTTCAGTCCAGTCGCAAAGGCGATCGACAATCCGCTTGGAAGTCAGCCGACCTTCATCCCGTCGCTCCGCGTGGCGGTTGCAGGATCGTTGCGATCCCCCCGCCAGGTCGGATGAGTGAAGTGAATGACGGTGTCGCCGTTGTACGAGGCGACCGCATTGTCGAAGACCAGTTGGCCAATCTGGCGCCACTTCCCGAACGTCCGGCGAACACGAAAGGGCGTGCCGTGCGTCTGCCCTTCGTCGGTGACGTTGATGGTGAACGTCAGCGTCCGTTTCGGCACCGGATCGCCGCGGTCGAAGATCTGGGCCATGATCTCGTCGCGGTAGTCGAGATGGTCGCCGGGGATCACCGGATGTCCTGGAGCCACCAGCAACTGCATGAACGCCGGCGCCCGCGTCGGCTCGCTGGCCGGCTTTCCGAGTTCGGCGATCGGATACACCTGGCGGATCGTGGGCTCCCGATCCACGCGGCGAAACACCGAGGACACCCTGATGAGCAGCGCACCGGCAGCACCGCGGCGGAAGACCGTCACGTCCGGCGCGTTGCGCAGGAGCGCCGCGTTGATCGACTCGGTCCTCGCGCCGCCGATGTCCTCCTGCGTGATGAAGTTCGCCGTCCGCAGTGGCTCCGCGTGGTCCGGATCCGTCGTCGGAAAGAGTTTGCCGACGAGAGCGAGCGATCGGATCTGCCCGCGCTGGTTGCCGCTCGCACCGCTCGAGTACCGCGCAACGACGAGCGCCGTGCTGTCGCGAGCAAAGTAACCGGAGTATGGGGTGTCTTCCGTGATCTGCCAGCGTCCCGTGAGGCAGATCCCGTTCGGATGCAGGAAGCGCCGGAACCCCTTCCGATCCGAACCCCAGCGCAAATCAGCGCTGGAGTCGAGCGCCCGCTCGGAGGCCCGTTCGAATCGACGATTCCAGTGACGCGAGAGCAGGTTACCGAAGACGCTGCGGATCGTCACGACCTCGTTCGGGAGTGCCGGCTCACCTTCCCGGCCCCACACCTGCTGATACGGGTTGGCAAACAGCGCGGCGACGACGTCCCGGAACCGCGAGCCGGCATAGGCGCGGTCGTCGTTGCTGAACTGCTCGGAGCCGCCGCCGCCCACATGAGTCATGTGCCCACTCCTTCAGAATCTCCAGCGGATATCACAGGTAGAACTCTACGCCACCCGGCGCCAGAGCGCGGATTGTGCTCCCGACGCACAAACGATCGAACTTGACCTGAGAATTTGGCCTGCCAACCGTAGCCCGTTCGCGGCGGCGTGGCCCACGTGCGCGCTTTGCGCTACGGTGGGCAACCTCCGCCTGCATTCGTTAGCGGAGGCTGGAGGCGCCGCCCGGATTTGAACCGGGGATGGAGGTTTTGCAGTCCCAACCAGGGACGGCGTCTTCGCGCCACTTTCGGGCAATTCCTAAGAGAGTCCTCAAGTCTGACGTGGCTGGCGTTGGCTGGAATGTCGCACTCTTGGCGCGGCGCGGTGACAATTTCGGTGACACTCGCCCAACGGATCGTCGCTCGCGAGATCCGTCGCAAGTTGCCGTTTGGCGAGAGCGTTGCCCACGACGGCAACAGGGCCGTTCCAGGCACAACGCCGGCTCATGGTTGGCGGGCCCTTGTCGAATGTGGCCACATGTGGCTATAATTGACTCGTGACTTCTACAGGGATCCGCGAGCTGAAAGACAACCTGAGTCGCTACATCCGGCGGATTGAGGCTGGCGAACGTATCGCCATCACAGCTCATGGCCGTGTGGTCGCAGAACTCGTCCCACCTGGTGCAAAGACTACGGGCACGCCAAGCCGTTTCGACGAACTCGTCGCCTCGGGAGTGATCCGCCCGCCGCTCGAAGCCGGTGACCCGACCGAGGGATGGCCGGATATTCGCCTTCCGGCCGGAACCGCCGCCGAGCTAATCGACGCCGACCGTGGCGAAGCGTAGCGCCAAGGCGCCGACTTCGAGCGCTGACTCGGTTGGTGTTCGATATATCGAGTCGAGCGCTCTGGTCGCTGCGCTGCTGGAGCGTGACGCGGACGCACTGAAGTCGGTCCGTACTCGAGGACGGAAGGTTACGTCCGCCCTCACGATCGCTGAAGCCGCCCGAGCGATCCTACGCGCACGAGCGGCTGCGCGGCTAACGACTGACCAAGAACGAGCTGCAGTGCGGGCGCTGCGCCGATTCGAGCGGCGATGTTTCCTGGTTGCAGTAACGGACCCAATCTTGACCCGCGTCCGCCGACCGTTTCCTGTCGAGCCAATTCGAACGCTTGACGCCGTTCATTTGGCAACAGCGGAATTGCTTGGTGAGCCGCCTGCATTGATTGTCGTCGTGACCCGGGACGTTCGAGTTCGCGAAAACGCACAGGCGCTTGGATACGCGGTTGAGTGAAGACGAAATCCCACTTGGGGCTAGTGTCGATCGCGCCTCGAGTTGACCATGCCTGCCTGGGTGACCTTGAAACGTCTGAACGGCGCGACGGGCCCGGGCGGATCAGTCACGGCGGGCCTGATCTCGTGCGGATCAACTTTTCGGTACGCACAGCTCACGTGAGCATAAGACGCAGCAGCGGCAGGATCCGATCCGACGCGCCAGGCATCGGCGCCGGTGTGGAGCCCACCCGCTGCGCGCCCGCCTTTACGTAGAAGGGCTCTGCGAACGGATCGGATACGATCTCCAGTGCTGCGCACCCGGCGCCGCGTGCCGCATCAACGGCGTGCACCAGCAGCAGGCCGCCGATGCCTTGACGTTCGCGCGCGGGTGCCACCCACAGGTGGTCGAGGCTCGCCGTCGCGCCGTTGAAGGTTACGGCGCAGACGCCCACAGCTGTGGTGCCTTCTTCGGCGATGAACCCGGACGCCGACGCCAGATACGCCTCGGTGATCGTCAGATTCGACGTCCACTCAGCAAGCCACTCCGGCGGATATCCCCACTTCTGCTTGGCGTCCTTGGCGAGCGCACTGGCTGCCACAGCGTCGGCTGGCTGCGTCGGCCTGATCGTCATGGGTTCTGTCGCGCAGCGAAGGCGCCTTCCAAAAAAGACCGGACACACCAGGGCCCGCATACGACGGAGCGAACTTTCCGGACTCGGGTGAATTGTGGGACCGCCGGCGCGAGTTCCTTCTCGTTCTTGTCGAAATCCTCGGGATCACACAGCTCGACGATCACCCTTACCAAGTCGTTCGAGAGCAGGTCTGGCGCGTGTGCTGGACCCAGGTTCAACTCGGCCAGCCTGTGCGTATTGACAGACGACTCGTCATGGGGAGACGACCACCGGGCGCATGTCGCTGGGCACTCCATCAACGGCGGTGACACGCGAGTGTGAACGCGTCCTTGCAGGACCAACGTTTCAGAACGTGAACTCCACAATGATTGGCGGGTTGTGGTTGTAATCGCTGTAGCGAAGCCACTGGGGACGGGTGCGAAAATGCGTGACGCCCGGCCGGGATAAGCGGTCGCGACCTTCGGGGAAGGCGTTGAAGTAAACCTCCCGGATGCGATCTCCCTCGTCACTGGAAGGCTCATCGGCGATCCCTTCGTACTGCACCGTCCTCTCGTCACCACCAACCAGTCCGCCGAGTACGAAAGCAATTCGAGAATTGCTCCTGAGATTGTCCGCTTTTCGCGAACTGCCGAGCGTATCGAAAACGATCTCGAAAGAATCGCTGACCGCGATACCAACCACCGCCGCTCGTGGAGCCTGGCTACCCGAAACCGAGGACTGAACCGCGTAGCGCTGCGTGCGCATGTATTGGAGTACGTCTTCCCGAGAGACAGCCATGAGCATCCCCTGGAATCGGTTTCCACTTCTGGGAGTCAAACCACTCTCTGCCCGCCGCCTACTGCCTACTGCCTACTGCCTACTCATGCCGCAGCGCGTGGAGCGGATCGAGACGCGTCGCGCGGCGCGCAGGGCCGATTGATGCGGCGAAAGCCACAATAGTCAGTAGCACCACAATCGTGATCAGTGTCACGGGGTCGCGCGTACTCGTCTGGACGAAAATGACTGAAGCATGCGCCCGACCCCAAGCGACGCGCCAACGCCGATGGTCAGCCCGATTGCCAGCTGCACCATCGATCGTCTGAGAAACAGCCAGATCACCCGCGTAGTCACAGAGTGCGGCTACGAGCCGGTTGCGCATTTCCCGCTGCCCCCTTCGGCGTGGTGGGATGACTACTGCAGCAGGAGATTCTGCGGTTTCGCAGCCGGCATAGGCGTGAGACGGACGCGCAGCAACCCGCCGACTCGATGCACGAGAGATCGACGTGTGGAATCGGTACTCCGACTTCACCGACGCCGCCGACGTCCGTGATTCGACGTCTTGTCACGAGCGTCGGGATGAGAGGACTCCGCCGCCCAAGGTCGATACGGGTCCGAGCGTGAGGAACGCGAGCTGATACCAGATCGGTACAGTGTCGGGCAGCGTGACCATCAGCATGACTACCGTGATCAGGCTCATCGCAGTCAACGCCATCGCTGCGCCAGAGCGAGATGACTCCGCGACGTACCCGGCTAGTGTTGCCGTGAGGAGACCGATGCCGAGGCTTACACCCGCGCGCCCGCCGGCATCCATCGGCACGAACGCGAATACAGCCGCCTGGCCTCCCGCTTCGACGACTTGCGCCACAACGTACGTCACCGTCGCGACCGCCACCATCCTCCAGCCACCTCGTCGAATGGTCATGGTGGCGAGAATGGGTAGCGACCGCGCGACTTGGCGCCAGTACCAACAGCCCGCTGTCGCAATGGAGTCTGAGCGCCGGTGAATCCGGTACTCCTCAGTGAGGTCGCCTATGATCGCATCGACGTCGCGAGCTCCGATGAGGCGAAATGCCAGGTTGGCCCACACGGCAGCGGGTGGCCGCTGAGTCATGGCGTTCCCCACGCTCTGCTCAGTCCGACGGCCATCTTTTTGATCGCGTCCTGCGATACGCGGAGCGCCCGAACCCCATCGGTTTCGACGCGGAAGTGGCGTTTCGCACGCCCTCCACGTTCGGCCGTCGGCTCGCCGATCAGGGAGCTGATATAGCCCTTGGTCTCGAGCCTCTCGAGCGTCGCATAGACGGCGCCAATCGAAACGTCGCGACCGGTTCGCCGTTCAATCTCGCGGCGAACCGTAACTCCGTACGCATCCGGTCCCAGACGGACAACAGCGAGCAACACGATGTGTTCCAGGGAACCGAGCAAATCGCCCCGGGGCATTTGTTCTACATACTAGAACAAGTTGAGACACAACGCTATCGCGTTGATCTGCGGTCTGATTTGTTTTATCTTACAAAACAAATCCGATGCAGGCTGTCGGCAATCGAATCGTATCAGGGTCAGATGATGGGAGTGAGCCATGCTCAGCGGTCGATTCAGGGGGATTGTCGCCCGGGTTCTGTCAGAGCTCGGGCGTGACATTGCTCATGGCGTCGGGGTGCTCCGTCACAATCCGGGGTTCGGTGTAGTCGCCGCGGTCTCACTCGCGCTAGGCGTCGGCGTCAACACGCTGATTTTCAGCCTGCTCGACTCGACCCTGTTGCAGCCACTGGCCCTGCCCGAAGCCGACCGTCTCGTCACCATCTGGTCCTCGCCGGCCAACAATCGCGAACAGCGCGGGCCGTCGAGCATCTCGCGCTTTGCGGCAATCAAGGAGTCGAGCCGGTCGTTCGAAGCGGTCGGTGCATACAACGGCGGCCCCTGCGCAACGAAAACGCTGGGATCCGACGAACGTGGCAGCGTACCTGAACGCATCGTGGGAACCTCGATGTCGCCATCGATGTTTGCGACCTTGCGCGTCAAGCCGCTGGTCGGCCGTGTCTTCACCGAGGAAGAGGATCTCGTCGATCAAGTCGCGCCGGTGATGCTGCTCACGCACCACACATGGGAACGACGCTTCGCAAGAGATCCGCAGATCGTTGGCAAGACACTCACGATGGATCGGGTGCCGACGACCATTATCGGCGTGCTGCCCGCGGACTTCGATTTCTTCGGACAGCATGTGGAGTTCGTTGCGCCGCTCTGTCTGACCCGCGCACAGGTCGAAAGCCGCGTCGGCGGTAACCAGATTATCGGGAGGCTCAAGCCTGGCGTGTCGGCGGGCCAGGCGCAACTCGAGCTCGATGGCCTAATCGCCCGGCTCGCGGTCGAGGACCCGAGGCGACAGGCCGATGTCATGGCCAGGATCGAATCGCTGCAGCGGTCACGAGCGCGCCTACCGTCGGGAGACTACGGTGCAGCGCTGATTGTCCTGCAGGGCGCCGTCGTATTCGTGCTCCTCATTGCTTGCGCCAACGTGGCCGGTCTACTGATCGCCCGCACGGCTGGCCGGCGCAATGAGCTGGCCGTGCGGATCGCGCTCGGCGCCCCCCGCGGGCGCGTGATACGCCAGCTGGTCACGGAGCAGCTGCCGCTCTCCATGCTTGGCGCGCTACTCGGCATCGGCCTGGCATGGGGAGGGCTCGCCCTGTTTGCGCGGACGGCGCCCCCTGATTTTCCGCGTCTCGACCAGCTCACGCCCGATACGCGCGTGCTCGTCTTCACGCTCGGGGTGACACTGCTGACGCATCTGCTCTTCTCGATCGGACCGGCGCTGCAAGCGTCGAAGGTTCCGCTCGTCGAGCCCTTGAAGGATTCCGGCCGATACGCCACCGGCGGCGCCGATCGGCGACGCACTCGCAGCGCGTTGGTGATGGGACAGGTTGCGCTTGCGCTCGTCCTGCTCGTGGGTGCCGGCCTGATGATTCGCAGCTTTGTGGGCGTCCTCAGGAACAATCTGGGCGGCGATCCCACGAACGTACTTACCTTCGACTTCCGCCTTCCCGCACGCGAAGCGTTCAAGCCGGCTGGGCTCTTCCGAGGTGGAGGACTCTTTGCCGTGAGTCCGGTGCCCGCCCTGACGGTCGAACGCGTCCTCGATCGAGTCAAGGCCGTTCCCGGCGTCGTAGCCGTTGCGGCCAGCAATCTGGTGCCGTTCAGCGGCACGACAGTGACGGTGCCGTTTCAGATCGAGGGCAAGCCGTTGCTCTCGGCTCCTGGCACACCATCGCAGCAGGTCGCCGACTTCTACGCGGTGACGCGCGACTTCTTCTCGACCCTGAGAATCCCGGTGCGGCGAGGTCGCGAGTTCACCGTCCGCGACACCGCCGACAGGCCGTTCGTCGTGGCCATCAATGAGGCCTACGCGCGACAGTACTTCCCCAATGAGGATCCGATTGGCAAGTTCGTGCGGTTCGACGTCTTGCCTGAAGAGCGGCCGCGCGAAATCGTCGGCATCGTCGGCGACACCGTTGGTGGTCCGTTACAGGGCTCGCTCAAGCCCATCATCTACGTACCGCACGTGCAGCAGACGTCACAGGCGGCCGGACCTGGCGTCTTTCTTCGCATCGGCATGAACTTCGTCGTTCGAACGACGACCGATCCGATGAAGCTCGTGCCGTCGATTAGACGCGCGGTGGCGGAGGTCGATGCCGCGACGCCGATTGCCGCGATCAATACCGTCGAGCAGACGCTCGATTCACAGATCCGGCACCTGCGGCTCTACATGTTTTTACTCGGATTGTTCGGCGCGGTGGCGGTTGTTCTGGCAGCGATCGGAATCTACGGCGTGATGGCGCACTCGGTGACAGAGCGCACGCGCGAAATCGGCGTTCGGATGGCGCTCGGAGCCGGAGCTCCCCACGTCTTGAAGCTCGTGGTCCGGCAGGCGGCCTGGCTGATCGGCATCGGCCTGCTTCTCGGGGTGACGTCGGCGGTTGCGCTGAGCCGCGTCGTTCGCTCGGCGCTCTTTCAGATCAGCGCGACGGATCCAGTCACCTATGTGGCGGCGTCTGTCATGCTGCTCCTCACCGCGGCCATCGCATGCCTGATTCCGACACGACGGGCAGCATCGGTGGACCCCACCGTGGCGTTACGCGGAAAATGACCGCCGACACATCGGAATGGGCTGATTCTGAACGTGGTCACGCTGCAGCGATCCACGGATGTGTGGCAACAAGGCGTCGACGACCGCGGCGGGGGTAAGAGCCTCGTCGCGTATTCCGACGTCGCCGCCTGGGAGCACGCGCGCACTGTTGATGGGCTCGATGCAGGGACATGGGACTGTGAGTGCGGGACAATCGCGTCCCACAGCCGAACAACGCATGTCGGTCCGGCGCTGATTCAGGCCTGTTTTTCATGGCACGTGGCTTGATAGCTCGATGAGCGCGCGTCAATCGGGACGCACCGGCACGGGCACGCCGGCCACTGCGGAGCGACCACACGATGGCGATTTTCCGAGATCTCCGTTACGCTGCGCGCGGCCTGGTCCGCAGCCCGGGGTTTACCCTCGTCGCCATCCTCACGCTCGGCCTCGGCATCGGCACGACCACGGCGGTGTTCAGCGTCGTCTACGGCGTCATCTTCCGGCCACTCCCCTTTCCCACCGCCGATCGTCTGGTCCAGATCCTTCAGACCGTTCCGGACGCTGAACGTGACGAACCGTACCGGGAAGGTCTGACGCCGGAACAGATTCAGGTCCTGCGCACGTCGCGCACGGTCAGTCACGTCAGCTTCAGCATCGCGTCTCTCGTCGGCGGAGCGATGACCGGCGTGTCGACGCCCGTGCGGTTGGCCGGCGCCCGCGTCTCCGCATCGCTGTTCGAGACGCTCGGCGTGCGGCCGCTGCTCGGTCGCGGATTCACCGAGGACGAAGAGCGCACCGCGTCTGGGAGCGCACGATTGGCGGGCGCTCGAGTGGTCGTCCTCAGCTACGCCACGTGGCGGACCTACTTCGGCGGAGATGCCGGCGTCGTCGACAGGCTGATCACCGTGAATGACCAACCGCACCGGATCGTCGGCGTGATGCCGGAAGGATTCACCTTTCCCTCGATCGCGGAACCGGATGCGCTGACATCTCAGGGAGCGATGGCCGATGCGCCCGAGTACTGGATGCCGCTGGCCCTGCCCCCGAGCAACGCCAACGGCTACATTACGCCAGAGACCTTCGCGCTCCTCAACCCAGGCTACACACGCGAGGCGGCAGCGGCCGAGCTCTCTGCGATCCTGCCGCCGCTGCCGCTCAGCGCGAAGCGGAGCGGAGTCGAGGTCATCAGCCTTCGCGAGGAAACCGTGCGGAGGGCGACATCCGTTCTCTGGCTGTTTCAGTCGGCCGTGACGCTCGTGCTGCTGATCGCGTGCGTCAATGTCGTCAATCTGCTGCGGTCGCGCGCGGTGCATCGCCGGCACGAGCTGTGGGTCCGCCTTTCGCTGGGGGCCAGCCGCTCAGGCTTGTTGCGTCATGCGCTGATGGAGTCGATCCTGCTGGCCTGCGCGGGCGGGACACTCGGCGCGGGCATCGCCTACGCGCTGACTGCGGCCGTTCGATTGCTCCCGCCTCACGTCCTGCCACGCATTGGAGACGTCCACGTCGACGTGCCGGTGCTCCTCTTCGTGGGTGCAGTATCGATCGCGGCTGGCGTTGCGGTCGGGGGGCTGGCGGCCGCCCGCGCCGGCGCCCGACCGATGCACGTGCAGTCGCACGCGACCGTGCGGCGGCCATCTCGCGCCCTGGTGGTCATCCAGGTGGCGGCCGGGGTCGTGCTGCTCGTCGTGGGCGGACTGCTCCTCAACAGCTCGCGCAATCTGACGCGCGTCGATCTCGGAGTCG
>DASTDQ010000892.1:0-3914 GCA_035710305.1 Vicinamibacterales bacterium
ATTGGAGATCGTGATGCCGCCGCCGCTCATGTCCTCGAGCGAGAGCTTGCGATCGCGGGCGCGCTGCCCCGCCTTGTGGAGCTCCACGGCAATCTCGGTGAGGTTCTTGCTGTCCGCGTTGCGGATCACCGGGACGAGAAGCCCGTGCTCGGTGTCCACGGCGACGCCCACGTTGACGTACTTCTTGTAGACGATCTCGCCCCGTTCGCCGTCCAGAGAGGCGTTGAACTGCGGGAACTTCTTCACGGCGGTCGCCAGGACCATCACCAGCATCGCCGTGATCGTCAGGTTGCCGCCCGCCGCCGCGACCTGGTCCTTGTATTCCTTCCGGAGCTTTTCGAGCGCGCTTACATCCGCCTTGTCGAACTGCGTGACGTGCGGGATCGTCGTCCAGGCGTGGCTGAGGCGCTCGGCCGTCGAACGCCGGATGTTGGTCCACGGCTGCCGCTCGATCTCTCCCCACCTCTGGAAGTCGGGAAGCGGCCGCGTGGCTCGCGCGGCCGCGCCGCCGGCCGCGGCCCCGCCGGCGCCACTTGCCCCGAGCAGTGTCGAGGGGACGCTGCTCAGAATGCGCCGCGCGTGCTCCTTGACGTCCTCGAGCGAGATCCGTCCGTCCGGACCTGTTCCCTGCACTTCGTTTACGTCCACGCCGATCTCGCGGGCAAGGCGCCTGACGGCGGGCGAGGCTGCGGCCGCGGGCCCGGCCGAGCGCCCGCCGTTCGACTTCACGGCGGGAGCGGCCGGCGGCGGCAAGGCCTCGGGCGCCGGCCTCGCCGGCATCGGCACGACGCGCGGTGGCCCCGCTGGCGCGGGAGCGGCGGCCTGCGGCGGATCCGCGGCTTTCGCCGCAGCCTTGGGTTGAGGCGCGGGAGCGGTCGAGCCTCCGTCAACCGTCAGCACGACGGCGCCGACCTTGACCTTGTCGCCTTTCTTGACCTTGATGTCGCGGACGACCCCGGCCACCGACGAAGGAACCTCGATCGTGGCCTTGTCGGTCTCGAGCTCGAGTACCGGCTGCTCGCGGGCAATGGTGTCGCCCACGTTGACGAGCACGCGCGTCACGTCGCCGGACGCGATGTTCTCTCCCAGCTCGGGAATCTTGAACTCGGTCACACTGCTCCTCGCAGGCCTCGGGAATCAGGCCTCAGGCCTCAGGGCTGTCTGAGGCCCGAGGCCTGGGCCCCGGGGCCTACGCCGTTGCCGGATTCACTTTCTCCGGGTTAATCCCAAGGTCCTTGACCGCTTTGCGGGCAACGGCGGCCTCGATCTTTCCCTCGCGCGCCAGATCGTTCAGCGTGGCCAGCACGATGTGCCGGGCGTCCACCTCGAAGAAGTCCCGGAGCGCAGCCCGCCCCTCGCTGCGCCCGAAGCCGTCGGTCCCGAGCGTGGTCACGTGCCGCCCGGTCCACCGGTCGATCGCATCCGGGAGCGCTTTCACGTAATCGCTGGCCGCGACGATGCAGCCGTCGGTGCCGGCGAGGCACCTGGCGACGTACGGCACCCGCGCGGTCTCGCCGGGGTGCATCCGGTTCCACCGCTCGGCCGCGTGCCCGTCGCGATAGAGCTCCTGATAGCTCGTCACGCTCCAGACGTCGGCAGCCACGTCGTACTTCTCGTCGAGGACCTGCTGCGCCTTGAGCGCCTCGTTGAGAATCGCGCCGCTCCCGAGCAGCTGCGCGCGCCTGGCGCTCTTCTTCTGCGAAGGTCGCAGCAGATAGAGCCCCTTGAGGATGCCTTCGCGCGAGCCTGGCGGCATCGGCAGCATCTCGTACTGCTCGTTCATGACGGTGATGTAGTAGAAGATGCTCTCGCCGTTCACGTACATCCGGCGGATCCCGTCCTCGATGATGACGGCGATCTCGAAGGCGAACGCCGGGTCGTACGAGATCAGATTCGGGACGGCCAGCGACAGCAGATGGCTGTGGCCGTCCTGGTGCTGCAGCCCCTCGCCCGCGAGCGTGGTCCGGCCGGCCGTTCCGCCAAGCAGGAATCCGCGCGTGCGCGTGTCGGCCGCGGCCCACACGAGATCGCCGACGCGCTGCATGCCGAACATCGAGTAGTAGATGAAGAACGGGATCGTGTTGATGCCGTGCGTCGCGTACGCGCTCCCGGCCGCGATGAACGACGAGATCGACCCCGCTTCCGTGATCCCTTCCTCGAGGATCTGCCCTTCCTTGGCTTCCTTGTAGTACAGCAGCGTGTCCATGTCGACCGGCTCGTAGAGCTGGCCGACGTGCGAGTAGATGCCGACCTGCCTGAACAGCGCCTCCATCCCGAACGTCCGCGCCTCGTCGGGAACGATCGGGACGACCAGCTCGCCAATCTCCTTGTCGCGAAGGAGCTTTGCCAGCATCCGCACGAACGCCATCGTCGTCGAGGCCTTGCGGCCCTCGCTGCCTTGATGGAACTCGGCGAAGAGCTCGGGGAGCGTGTCCGTCTTGAGGGGTTCGACCTGGACCTTGCGGGAGGGGACAAAGCCGCCGAGCTGCTTGCGCCGCTCGACCATGTAGCTGACTTCGGGGCTGTTGTCGGGCGGCCTGTAGAAGGGGGCGGCCGCCACGTCCTCGTCTCCGATCGGGATCCCGAAGCGCGTGCGGAACGCCCTGAGCTCGTCCTCGTTCAGCTTCTTCTGCTGGTGGGTGATGTTCTTGCCCTCACCCGCCTCGCCGATCCCGTAGCCCTTGATGGTGCGGGCCAGAATCACTGTGGGTTGTCCCGTGTGCTCGACTGCGGCCTTGTAGGCCGCGTGCACCTTGGTCGGGTCGTGGCCCCCGAGCGACAGCTTCTTGAGCTGCTCGTCCGACAGGTGCGCCACCATCTCGAGCAGCCGCGGGTCCGCGCCCCAGAAATGCCTGCGGACGTACTCGCCGGACTCGACCGCGTACTTCTGGTACTCGCCGTCCACGACCTCGCCCATGCGCTTGACGAGCAGGCCGTCCTGGTCCTTTTCGAGGAGCGCGTCCCACTCGCAGCCCCAGAGCACCTTGATGACGTTCCACCCCGCGCCGCGGAAGATCGCCTCCAGCTCCTGGATGATCTGCCCGTTGCCGCGCACCGGGCCGTCGAGCCGCTGCAGGTTGCAGTTGACGACGAAGATCAGGTTGTCGAGGCGCTCGCGTGATGCGAGCGTGATGGCGCCGAGCGACTCGGGCTCGTCGGTTTCGCCGTCGCCGACAAAGGCCCACACCTTCGAGTCCGACCGCTTCTTGAGCCCGCGGTCCTCGAGGTAGCGCATGAAGCGCGCCTGATAGATCGCCTTGATGGGCCCCAGGCCCATCGACACGGTGGGGAACTCCCAGAACTCCGGCATGAGCCAGGGGTGCGGATAGGACGAGAGGCCGCCCCCTTCCTTCAGCTCGCGCCTGAAGTTCGCGAGTTTCTCCGCCGACAGGCGGCCTTCGAGAAACGCGCGCGCGTAGATGCCCGGCGCGGCGTGCCCCTGGAAGTAGATGATGTCGCCGTCGTGATTGTCGCCCTTGCCCTTGAAGAAGTGGTTGAAGCCGACCTCGTAGAGCGTGGCCGCCGACGCGTAGGTGGAAATGTGCCCGCCGATGCCGTCCTCGAGCTTGTTCGCCTTGACGACCATCGCGAGCGCGTTCCAGCGCACGAGGCTCTTGATGCGGCGCTCGATCTCGCGGCTGCCTGGAAACGGAGGCTGGTCGGTGAACGGAATCGTGTTGATGTAGGGCGTGTTCGCGGTGAAGGGCTGCGCGACGCCGTTGCGCCGGGCGTGATCGCCGAGCGCCGCCAGCAGGCGGCCGACGCGGGCCGGGCCTCCGGACTGGAGCACGTAGTCGAGCGACTCGAGCCACTCGCGCGTCTCGAGCGCTTCGACTTCGGCCGCGTCCTTGGGTGCGGTGTTTCGCATCGATCCTCTAGACTCTATTGTAGTCTCCGCTGCGCTCTCATGACAC
>DASTDQ010000893.1:0-4167 GCA_035710305.1 Vicinamibacterales bacterium
AATGCCGTTCCGGGTGATCGGCGTGCAGAAGGAGAAGATTCAGCTTTCGAACTACAACCGGCCCGACAAGGAAAGCGTGTTCATTCCCTACACGACGGCCGGGCAGCTCTGGAACACGGAGTTTCTCAGCGTCCTCATCTACCAGGCCGTCGATCCGACGTTCGATGCCCGCACGACGGCGCAGGTGAAGGAAACGCTTGGCAGGCGGCTGCGGTTCAACCCGGCCGACGAGCGGGCGCTGAACACGTTCGGATCGGCGGAGGCGCAGAAGATCACGAGCGGCATCGTGCTCGGGCTCAAGCTCGTGCTGACCTTCATCGGCGTGCTGACGCTCGCCATCGGCGGCGTGGGCGTCATGAACATCATGTTTGTGTCGGTGACCGAGCGTACGCGCGAGATCGGGCTTCGCAAGGCGGTGGGGGCGAGACGCGCCACCGTGCTCGCGCAGTTCATGCTCGAGGGCCTCGTGACGACGTTCGCCGGCGGCGCCGCCGGCGTCCTGATCTCCTGGGTGCTCGTCTGGATCTTCAGCCCGCGCCCGTTCCTGTCCGAGCTGCTCGACGATGCGACACGCTCCGGCGACATTTACCTGCTGCTGTCGCTCGAACTGGTGGGCATCTGCACAGCCATCCTGATGGTCGTCGGCCTGATCAGCTCCTTCATCCCGGCCCTGCGCGCGTCGCGGCTCGATCCGATCGAGGCCCTGCGGTATGAGTGACGCAATCCATTGGTGGTTCTTGATCTGTGATTGTTGAAACGTTGTTGATTGTTGATTTCTGATCGGTGATTGATCGACGATTTCGGTGCCGGGAGAGTCACCATGGCGCATCGCGACGACGAACTGAACGGCCCGTCGGGCGACGACGCCCGACCGGTGTTGTTCGTCCAGTGGTGGGCGGTCGTGACCGAGCCCTTCCTGCTCCTGCGAGAACGTCTGCGAGGGGAGCGGTGCCCGAACTGCCACGCCCGGGTACGCGACGAGCACGGCCGTGCGGTCAATGCGGCACCGATCTGCAGCCCTTGATTTCGAGGCCGCGGAGGCAGCCCGTCACGCTCGAGGCGGTTGGAGCGATCGCGATTCTCGTGGCCGTGGCCGCCTCGTACTTCTTTCTCTACACCTGGCCCTCGATCGCGCCGCTGGTGTATCAGGTGGCGCCAGGGTTCCGTGCGACGAAGACAGGCCCCGAGGGCTTCCCGGTCGTCGTGCGAATCAATCAGAGCAGCCTGAGGATCACGAACGGGTCCGAAGTGCGATGGACGTGCGCGGTGTGGCTGCCACCGGCGCCCGTCTTCTCGGCAGGCGTGCGCCTTGCGCCGACCGAGTCCCGTGATCTTCCCTACGAAAGCTTTACCGGCCAATCCGGTACCCTCACCGACGGAACCGGCTACACCGGGCGCGGAGGGCGATTGAAGTCCACTGCCTCGAGGACTCGGGGCGCCGGCATCGCGCCCGATTCTTTTGAGCGGTCCCAGCGGTCATTGTTGACTCCTGACTGTTGAATCGTGGAAATCGACAATCAACGATCCCCAATCAACACCGAATCAAGAACCAGAGATCGCTAATCTGCAATCGTCCTGCATGACGCTCGCGCCCAGAATCGAAGGCACTCTCCCGATCCGCTCGCCTGCGGCGGCGTTTCTGCAGGCGTTCAGCCGGAGGGCCGAAAGCGGTCTGCTCACGGGGCGCCCGCAGCCTCGATCGAGCTACGCCGCGACTGTCGTGTCCGACGGCGGGCTACGAATTCGCGCCGCCGACTGGTCCACCGCCATTAGCGTCGGCCTCAACGATCTGGAACTGCGTCCGGCGCACGACGGCGCGGTTCGGTATCGGCTGCAGTACTGGCGATGGACCTGCTACGCCGTCGGGCTGAGCGGCGTCCTGGGGGGCATCGGTCTCTGGCTGCTGCTGGCCTTCGATGCCCGCGAATACATCGCGAACCATCCCGACTCCCAGCTTCCGGGACTGTCGATCGATCAGAACCTGCTCATGGCGTGGGCGATGGTTCTCTTCTGGGGATTCGCCTGGCCCTGGATCCTCGTCGCGTTGCACAAGCGCCCGCTTCGTCGGCTGATCGCGCGCATTGCGGCCGAGGTGGATGCAAGCGTCGCCTGAACCTTCACCGCGAACACGTCTGAGGCTCTCACAAACCACGAGGGGCACGAAGAATTTGCCACGAAGGGCACGAAGATCGCGATGATTCGTGGCTACGCGGGCTGACGGCTCGCGCTCATCGCCGCCGTGACCGCCGTCGTCATCTCCCTCGTGGTGGCTCGGCCGCCGAGGTCCGGCGTCTTCACGCGCTCGTCGGAGAGTACCCGCTCGATAGCGGCGAGAATCCGGTCGTGCGACGCGCGCTGGCCGAGGTGATCGAGCATCATCGCTCCCGCCCAGATGGCGGCGATGGGATTGGCGATCCCCTTCCCCGCGATGTCGGGCGCCGACCCGTGAATCGGCTCGAACATGGACGGCGTCGTCTTGTCGGGGTTGATGTTGCCGCCGGGCGCCACGCCCAGGCTGCCGGAGATCGCCGAACCGATGTCGGTCAGGATGTCGCCGAACAGGTTCGACGCCACGATCACGTCGAGCGTGTGCGGGTGGGTCACCATCCGCGCGCAGAGCGCGTCCACGTGATACTTCTTCAGTTCGACGTCGGGAAACTCCTTGGCGACGCCGGCGACGACCTCGTCCCACATCACCATCGCGTGCTGCAGCGCGTTCGACTTGGTGGCGCTGGCCAGCATCTTCCGCGGCCTCGAGGCCGCCAGGCGGAACGCGTAGCGGGCGATGCGCTCGATGCCGTGACGCGTGAAGACGCCCGTCTGCTCCGCCACTTCCTGCGGCGTTCCACGGTGCAGCCGTCCGCCGATGCCGCAGTACTCACCTTCCGAGTTCTCGCGAACGCAGATCATGTCGATGTCCGATTGGCGCCGTCCGGCCAGCGGCGACGAGATGCCGGGCAGGAGCCGCATCGGGCGCAGGTTGACCCACTGACCGAGCTGCTGCCGCAGCGGCAGAATCAGTTCCCGCGCCGAGATGTGGTCGGCCACCCGCGGATCGCCGATGGCGCCCATGTAGATCGCGTCGAACTTCAAGAGCTGATCGATGCCGTCGGCATCCATCATGCGGCCGTGCTGAAGGTAGTAGTCGCATCCCCAGGGGAGCGTGGTGAACTCGCAGCGGAATCCCCCTTGCTCGGCGGCCAGCTTCAGGACCTCGATGCCGGCGGGAGTCACTTCTTTTCCGATGCCGTCGCCGGCAAGGACTGCGATTTTGTAAGTGGTCATGGTCAGTCTACGGGCTACCGTCTCCGGTCCCTGCGAGCGATCAACATCACGGCAAAGGCGATTCCCGCGGCAGCCAGTCCGGCGAGCGTCGGATCCAGCCACGGGTAGCGTCCGGCAAACCCGAAGCGTACCACGAGGAGCGTCACCACGCCGGCGGCGATGGCGCCGAGCGCCTCGGGCTGTCCCGCCCTGCGCGACCACAACCCGCCCAGCACCGGCACGAACAGGCTTACGCCCAGCAGCGAGTAGAACACCGTCATCGCCTGGACGATCGTGCTCAGGTAGATCGACAGGAGCACGCCGAGCGCGCCGCCGCTCACCGCGGACAGGCGCGCCACGCGAAGCAACTCCGCATCGGTGGCCGATGGCTTCACGTACCGCTGGTACAGGTCCTTCGACGCCGACGTCGAGATCATGAAGAGGATCGCATCGCAGGTGTCCACCTCGGTCGAGAACACCGCCGCCAGCGCGAGCGCGCCGAGCCACGCGGGCAGCAGCTGGGTGAGCACCATCGGAAGCACGAGGTCAGGGCTGCTCACTTCTGGAAGGGCCGCGCGCCCTGCCATGCCCAGCATGACGGGAAGGAATGCAAACAGCATCAGCGCGATGCCGTTCAGCGCCACGCCGCTTCGTAGCGCCCGAGCGCTCGCTGCGCCGTACGACTTCTGGATGAGGCCGGGCGAGATCACGAACGCGGGCCCGGTCAATGCCAGCAGTGTCCAGCCCGATCCAGGTCCTGACGAATACGTGATGTCGGCGTAGGTCGCCGGCATGCCGTAGGCTAACGCGTCAACCCCCCCTGCGCCCGCGATCACGAACGCCGCCGCGAGGATGAACCCGACGAGCATGACGACGAGCTGCAGGCTGTTCACCCAGGCAGTT
>DASTDQ010000894.1:0-3396 GCA_035710305.1 Vicinamibacterales bacterium
GCGCCACTTCTCGAGAATCCAGGCCGCCAGTCCGGCAGGCGAATCGTTCAACCCATAGCCGACTGTTTGTGGCCGCGTAGACTGGATAGCCGAATAGCCCCGCTCGGCCTCATCCCAACGGTGCACGTCAGTCACGTATGCGCGTTCGGCCTCGGTCATCGGGCGCGTACCCTCACCGGTCGGCGGCCAGAGTTCCATCGTCGTCAGATGGATGCCGATCGCGGCCGCCGGATTCTCGACGGCCATATACGTCGCAACGCCGGCACCAAAATCTCCGCCTCCGGCCCCATATCGCTCGTAGCCGAGCCCGTGCATGAGCTCATGCCACAGCCGCGCAACCGTGCGGTAGTTTGCGTGTGCCGGCCGTTCCGAGAAGCCGTATCCCGGAAGCGAGGGTATGACGAGGTCGAACGCCGGCGCATCGATGCCGTTGGCTTTGGGATCGGTCAAAAGTGGCACGAGCGCGAGATGTTCCAGAAACGAGCTGGGCCATCCATGGGTCAGGACCAACGGGATGCCGTGCCCGTCGCGCGCCCGTTCGTGCACGAAGTGAACGCGGATGCCGCCGACCTCGGCGCGAAAATGCTTGAACGTGTTCAGACGGCGCTCCTCGGCGCGCCAGTCGAAGCCGTCCGCCCAGTAGCCAAGCAGTCGTTTCAGGTACTCGAGGTCGCTCCCCTGCTCCCACGGAGCGCCCGGCGCCCGAGGAGGCCAGCGCGTATGCAAGATGCGGGTCCGCAGGTCGGAAAGCACGTCATCCGGAACGCGGATCGTAAAAGGCGTGATGTGCATGTTTACCGACGCACGGCGAGCCACACCGCGATCAGGATGATCGGCGGCACGAGGATCTCGAGCAGGAGCTCGCCGATTCCGACCGATACCGCAGCGATGCCGCCGCTCCCGGGGGACGACGCCGGCGCGAGAAGCCAAGCTGCGCCCACGAGGAGGTACAGGAGCACCCAAGCCCCTGAGACCGACAGAACTCTTCGAAACCACCAGCGCCGAAGGGACTGCATGCGACGCTCCTGCTCGTGAAACGGTCACCTGCTTCCGGCGGCCCAATTCTGGCTCAGTTTTCGAACCGCTGACGCAGCGTCTCCTGGTCAGCCGGCCGGAGGGCCAACGGTGTGAACCACTCGTAGCCAGCCGCGAAATAGCTCTCCGTGAGCGTCACCAAGGCGTTGTACTGCGCGGGGTTCAGAGAATCGACGCGGAATTCGCGCGGGTCCACGGGGTCGCGATAGCCGTCGCACACAAAGGCATCGAAATGGTCGATGGAGCTGAACACGGCAGCCGGTAGTCCGGTCGCCGCGATGACTGGCTGGTTGCTGCTCACGAAGCGACCCCACTGTCGCTTCGCCTCTGCTTTCCGAGGTGACTTGCGGTACGTCATACCCGCGCGTCGCGGTCGCCCACGTTATCGCGATTCTAACGCGTGCGTGTTGAGCGAGAATGGGACTCGACGCGGAGGCTTCAATGGAAACACTGCTGCTCGACCTCAAGCACGGACTGCGCATGCTCGCCACGCACCGCGCGGTCACGGTCGTCGCGGTCCTCACGCTGGCGCTCGGCATCGGCACCAACACCACGGTCTTCACGATACTGAAGGGCATCACCCTGCGCCCGCTGCCGGGCGTCCAGGCGGCCGACGAGCTCGTCGTGCTCCTGTCCGCGTCGAAGACGGGCGAGCGCTGGCCGATGAACTATCGCGACTACACCGACGTGCGCGACGGCAACACCACGCTGGCGGGCGTCGCCGGCACGTTTCCGGTGGCGATGACGATCGGCCGCGGCGAGGACGCCGAGCGGGTGTGGGGTGAGATCGTCTCCGGGAATCTCTTTCGGGTGCTCGGGGTGAGCCCCCTGCTCGGCCGGCTGATCACCGAAGACGACGATCGACCGCCGCGCGGACAGCCCGTTGCCGTGATCAGCTACGACCTGTGGCAGCGGAAATTCAACGGCGATCCCGGCGTCATCGGCCGGCCGCTGCAGGTCGGCACGCGGCTGCTCACGATCGTCGGCGTGACACCGCGGGAGTATCGCGGCTCGATGGTCGGACTCGGACTGCACGTGTTCGTGCCGCTGCGGATGCAGCCGGATCTGCTGCCGATGGGCGAGGTGCTCGATCGCGTCGAGCGCGACAATCACTGGCTGATGACCGTCGGCCGGGTCAAGCCCGGCGTGAGCTTCGATCGGGCGCGGGCCGAGGTGAAGGTCCTGAGCGACCAGATCACGCGCGATCCCACGGCCGCCGGCGTCGGCGAGGCCGCCCTCCTCGTTCCGCTCAGGGAGTCACCGTACGGTGCGCAGGCGGTGATGCTCCCCGTGTTCACGGTGTCGATGATCATGGTGGGTCTCGTGCTGCTGGTGGCCTGCGCCAACCTGTCGAACATCCTGCTCGCGCGCGCGACGGTGCGACGCCAGGAGATGGCGGTTCGCCTCGCCATCGGCGCAAGCCGCTGGCGCGTGATCCGGTTGCTGCTCACCGAATCGATCCTGCTCTCGCTGCTGGGAGGAGCCGCGGCCCTGCTCCTCAGCCTGTGGGCGAGCCAGTACTTCAGCGGCGTCGAGATCCCGCTGCAGTTCCCGGTGGTCGTGAACGCTCAGGTGGACGGCCTGGTACTGCTGTTCACGACGCTTGCGGCCGCCCTCTGCGGGGTGGTGTTCGGCCTGGCGCCGGCCTGGCAGTCGTCGCACATCGCCCTGGCGCCCGCGCTCGTGGACGCGAGATCGACGCTGCAGTTCCGCCGATCGTGGCTGCGTTCGGGCCTCCTGGTCGCCCAGGTGGCCGTGTCTCTCGCCCTGCTCGTGGCCGCGGCGCTCGTCGTTCGAAGCCAGACCGAGGTGGCGCGCGCGAACCCCGGGTTCGATCCCGCCGGTGTGAGCCTGTTCGCCATGGACCTGTCGCAGAGCGGCTACGACTCGCAGACCGGACCCGCCCTGTACAGGAACCTGCTTCGGGAGGTCTCGGGGGCGACCGGCGTGAGATCGGCAAGCCTCGCGTCTCAACTCCCGCTGCTGGTCGTCGGGATGGTGTCGCGCGGCGTCGAACCCGAAGGCTACACTCCCGCCCCGCGCGAAGACTTGAACTTCGGCTTCAACCTCGTCTCGGAGGACTACTTCACGACCATGCGCATCCCGCTCGTGAGCGGCCGCACGTTCGAGCCGACCGACGACGACTCGGCGCCGAAGGTGGCGATCGTCAATCAGCCTTTTGCCAGGAAGTACTGGCCGGGGCGGGATGCGATCGGCCGAACCATCGAGGTCGGCGGCGAGCAGCATCGCGTGGTCGGGATCGTGCGCGAGATCAAGTACGTCAACCTCACCGAGGAGCCTCGTCCGTACGTGTACCTGCCGCTCTCGCAGATGTACACGCCGCAGGCCACGCTGCACGTC
>DASTDQ010000895.1:0-3887 GCA_035710305.1 Vicinamibacterales bacterium
GTTCGTGATGCGATACTGCCCGCTTGCGTCGCTCGTGGTCGAGCGAACTTTTTCAATAAGTGCCGGGCTCGTGACTTCGACGAGCACGCCAGGGATGACGCCGCCGGACGCGTCGCGCACCGTTCCGGCGATCTGGCCTTCCTGCGCGGAGGCCAACGCCGGCAGCAGCACCAGAAATGCCGCCACTGCCAGGGTCACTCTCACAACTCGTGGCATTACGACCTCCTCGAGTTTCCCAAACCGCTTTCAGTTGGACGAAGCCGAGAAACGAACCAGGGTTCCCAGGGCGAGACGCGTTCCTACAGGGTTCCTACGGGTTTCCTCCGGAGTTCCTACGCGGGCGTGGGCACTATTTACGCCTCATGGCCGAGTCTGTCAAGACGAATGTTAAAACCATGTAAACCCGGTGCCAAAACCGATCTCTTCGAGCGTCGTATAGTGACTCCTGGGGCGCTTGAGACATTCCACCTCGATAGCGGGTCTGGCGCTGGCGGCTGCCTTGACGGCATCGGGCGAGGCCGGCCAGCGCGGCACCGTCCGGAACTCCCCGACACAGGCGCCGGCCTACCTCGACGTCAGCCGTGACGCCGGCCTGGCCTTCACGAACGTCAACGGCGCCAGCGCGCAGAAGCGGCTGGTCGAAACGATGGGCTCCGGCGGGCTCTTCTTCGATTTCGACAACGACGGCTGGATCGACATCTTCCTCGTGGACGGCGGATCAGAGGCGGACCCCGCAGTCGCGCGAACCGCGCGCCACCGGCTGTATCGGAATCGCCGCAACGGCACATTCGAGGACGTCACGTCCTCATCCGGCATCCGTCATCGTGAGTACGGCATGGGCGCCTGCGCCGGCGACTACGACAACGACGGCCTCGTGGATCTCTACGTCACCAACGTCGGTCCCAACGTGCTGTACCGCAACTCGGGCGGCGGCGCATTCACCGACGTCACACAGAAGGCCGGCGTCGCGTCTGCGCTGTGGGGAACGAGCTGCGCGTTTGCCGACTTCGACAGAGATGGACGCCTCGATCTGTTCGTCACCAACTACGTCGAGATGGGCAAGGATCGCGACCGCTTCTGCGGCAGCACGCGGCCGATGGTGCGGCAGTACTGTCATCCGCTCGTCTTCCAAAGCGCGCCGAACGTCGTGTACCGCAACGCGGGGAACGGGACCTTCACCGACGTCACCGCGCGTGCGGCGGTCGCGGCGCAGCGCGGCAACGGTCTGGGCGTCGCGGTTGCCGATTACGACGACGACCTGTGGCCCGATGTGTTCGTGGCCAACGACGGCGTGCCGAATTTCCTGTTCCGCAACGACGGGCGCGGCGGCTTCACGGATGTGGCGCTTGTCGCTGGAGTGTCGTCCGCGTCCGACGGCAGGTCGCGCGCGGGGATGGGCACCGCATTCGGCGACGTGGACGGCGACGGCCGACTGGATCTCGTCGTGACGAACCACGAGACCGAGATGCACAGCCTCTTCAAGAATCTCGGCAACGGATCCTTCGCGGATGCCACGGTCGAGAGCGGCGTGGGGCCAGCCACACTGCCGTACGTGGGCTTCGGCGTCGTGCTTGCCGACTACGACAACGACGGCGATCTGGATCTCGCGATCGTCAACGGACACGTCATCGACAACGTCGCGCTCGTGCGCAGCGGCGCGACCCACGCGCAGGCACGCCTGCTGCTGCAGAACGGTGGCACGGGGCGCTTCACGGACGTGAGCGCGCAGTCGGGCCCCGCCTTCGGCGTCAGCGCCGTCGGCCGCGGGCTCGCCGCGGGCGACATCGACAACGACGGCGATCTCGATCTGCTGGCCACGAGCAACGGAGGCCCGGCCGCGCTGCTGCGCAACGACGGCGGCAACCGGAGCAACGCGCTGCTCGTCCGGCTCACAGGAACGATGAGCAACCGCGACGGCATCGGCGCGCGACTTCGCGCGACCACGGGCGCGCGCACGCAGATGAGGGAGTTGACCTCGGGGTCGAGCTACCTCAGTCAGAACGACGCGCGCGTACATCTAGGTCTTGGCAGCGCCGCCATGGTCGACCGGCTGGAGATTCGATGGCCGAGCGGCCGGACGGAGACCCTTGAGAAGGTCAGCGCGAATCAGATCATCACGGTTCGCGAGAGGGAAGGTATCGTCGGCACAGCCCCGCTGGCGAGATAAACCCGGTCCGGCTTAAGCCGGACACTACGTACTTCCGCTTCTTCTGATCTGTCACGCAGCCTCTCTGAATCCGCCGCAGTGTTAAGAAAACGTTAAGGTGTAAAATCCGCCCTGACATGACAGTGATGTCGACGGTCCGCCGGGGTCCGAAAACGTTGACGACTGCTGCGTTCCTGGTCGCCGCCCTGACAGTCCTGCCCGCGGGCGCTGCGGCCCAGAGAGATCCGTTCATCGACGCGTTCGTCAGCTTTCACTCGGCGCTGTCGGGAACCTATGGAGACGAAGGACCGAAGGTCGCAGCGTCGCTGGACCAGATGGCCGCGAGCCTCGCCGCGTGGGATCGGACAGCCGCCGGCGCCGTCGCGAAGCTGACGTCGCAGCGAACCAACACGGCCGGCGATCTCGCGCTCGCGTATCTCGACTGGGGCCGGCTCGACGAGGCTCTCGCGGCACTCGATTCGGCAATCGCGATCGAGCCCACGCGCGCCGCCTTCCACCAGCTTCGAGGCCTGATCCTCGACGCGTCAGGTCGCCGCGACGATGCCATCGCGGCGTTCGCTTCAGCGTGGGCGCTCGACCCGAACGACCCGATTAAAGCCTACCTCCTGGCCGACCGGCGCGGCACCGATGCGGGCGCGGGCGATCTTCAACCGCAGCTGGCGGCCCTGCTCGCATCCTACGGGCGAGGCACGCCCGCCGGGCGCGCGCCGTTCATTCCGCTGACGCTCATCGAAGACCGCGCCGCCACGACCCCGATCTTTTCGCCAGCCCCCTACGCCGGCGGCTTCGCGCTCGTGGCGCAGGGCCGTTACCAGGACGCGATCGCCCGCTTCCGGGAGGCGATGGCGGGCGACGGCCTCGTGGCCGACACGCCGGCTCGATCCGAGCCGATGTCGAAGGGGATCGCCGCGCTGAGGGAGGGCCGCGTCGGTGCGGCCATCGAGCTGCTCGAGGCCGCGGTGGCGGCGGCGCCGCGGTCGTCGGAGGCCCACCGCATCCTTGGCGCCGCCTACGGAGCCAATCGAAATCACGACAAAAGCGTGGCACATCTCAACACCGCGATCGGCCTCGCTCCCCGCGACGAACGCGCGCGCGTCACGCTGGGCCGCGAGCTGGCCGACGCCGGCACGTTCGAGGAAGCGGAACGCGCGCTTCGAGACACGATCGCGATGCTGCCAGCCTCGGGCGAGGCGCGTTGGGCGCTCGCCAATCTCTACGACAAGAACGGACGCGGCCCCGACGCCGTTCGGGAGCTCGAGGCGGCCGCGTCGCTCACGGTGATGGCGGGCAAGGGAGCGATCTACTGGCGGATCGCCGAAATCTCCCACGTCCATCAGGACTACGAACGAGTCGCCGGCGCGCTGTCGCGCCGCGCGAGGCTCATGCCCAACGAGCCGATCGCGCACAAGGATCTCGGCCTCGCCTACAACCGGATGGGCCGGCAGGATCAGGCGCTCATCGAGCTCGTCATGGCCTCGCTCCTTGGCCTCGAGGACGCGGAATCGCTCGGGGTCATGGGCCAGCTTCATCTCAACGCCGGCCGCTACGCCACGGCGGAGGCAGTGTTGCGGCGCGCCGTCGCGCTGCAGCCCGATGCCGCACAGCCGCGGTACGCCCTCGGCAGCACGCTGCTCCGCCTCGGGAAAGCCGAGGAAGCGAAATCGCAGCTCGCGGAGTTCCAGCGCCTGCGCGCCGCGGCGCTCGACGAGCAGCGCCGCAC
>DASTDQ010000896.1:0-3722 GCA_035710305.1 Vicinamibacterales bacterium
ACGCGTGTGTTCAATTTCTCCGCCGGGCCGGCGGTCATGCCGCTGCCGGTGCTCGAGCAGGCGCAGCGCGAGCTCGTGGCGCTCCCCGGCGTCGGCATGTCCGTCATGGAAATCAGTCACCGGTCCCGGACATTCGAGGACATGCTGCAGTCGACGATCGCGGGCATTCGCGATCTGGCCAGGGTTCCGTCGAACTACAAGATCCTGTTCCTGCAAGGCGGCGCGAGCCTGCAGTTCACGATGGTGCCGATGAACCTGCTGCGCGTCGGGACAGTCGCCGACTACGTCGACACCGGGACGTGGGCGGTGAAGGCGGCCACCGAGGCGCGCCGCGCCGGGTCCGTCAACGTGACTGGATCGACGAAGGCAGACAACTACAACCGCATTCCATCCCAGGCGGAGCTGCGTCTCACGGCCGGCGCTGCGTACGTGCACATCACGACCAACAACACGATCGAGGGCACCGGGTGGAAGACGCTGCCCGAGGTCGCCGACGCGCCGCTCGTGGCCGACGCCTCGTCCGACATCTTCAGCGGACCGATCGACGCCGGCCGCTTCGGCCTCGTGTACGCGGGAGCGCAGAAGAACCTCGGTCCTGCCGGCCTGACGCTCGTGATCATCCGCGACGATCTCCTCGCGCGATCGGACGACAACCTGCCCACGATGCTCAGCTACAAGGTGCAGGCGGCGAACAACTCGCTGTACAACACGCCCAACACGTTCGGCGTCTACATCCTCGGTCTCGTCGTTGCCTGGCTGAAGTCGCTGGGCGGGCTGCCGGCGATCGCGCGGATCAACCAACGCAAGGCGGCCCGGCTCTATGCCGAGATCGACCGGACAGGCTTCTATCGCGGCACGGCGCAGAAGGAGAGCCGGTCGCTGATGAACATCACCTTCCGGCTCCCGAGCGAGGATCTCGAGAAGGCCTTCGACAAGGAAGCCACCGCCGCGGGGCTCGACGGCCTGAAAGGGCATCGATCCGTCGGCGGCATGCGCGCGTCGATCTACAACGCGTTTCCCGAGGAAGGCGTCGAAGCGCTCGTGCAGTTCATGCGTGAGTTCGAGCGCCGGAAAGGCTAGTGTCGTAGAGGCGGGTCTTTAGACCCGCCTGCGACGTCAGGTCGCCGGACGGAAAGACCTGCGCCGCCGCCTCCGACGCCGGCGGCGCGGCGGGCCTTCGGCCGGCTGGGCGTCGGCCTCGTATGTCCCGGACGCTTCGACGAAGCCCCGCCAGTGTTCGAGCGCCTCGGGCGCGTGGCCGTGAATGTCGAGCCACGTGAGCGCTTCCCGAAATGGACCACGATGCATGAGCGCCCGCTTGGCGCGTGACGAGAGGCTCGCATCGAGCAGGCGCCGCTGCAGGCCGAGGATCTGCCTGAATCTCTCGACGTCGCGCCGCGCCAGGGGCAGCATCCCGATCGACAGACGTTCTTCCTTCCCGGAGTCGGTCACCCGCGGCGGCTGTCCGGCAAGACCGAGCGGCACGAGCAGCGAGCCGAGCAGGATCGCGTTGGTCATCGTGTCGGGGACGTCCTCGAATCGCCGCCGGTACGCGTCGAGCGAGGCAAGCGATTGCCAGAGCCGCTCTCCGGCGGCTTTCTGCAGGTCATGCGCGATCGGTTCGAGCAGGCGCCGCTCCGCCAGCATCCTGAACGCACGCTCGGACGCGCCCGACCGAAGCAGCTTGTAGAACTCCTCGATCAGCCTCGGCGGGGCGCTGCGAGCGATCTCGCCGCGCCCAGCGGCGATTGCCGCGTCGATGGGTGGGTCGATGTCGAAATCGAGCCGCGCCGCCAGCGTGACTGCCCGGAGCATGCGGACCGGGTCTTCGTGGAACCTCGCGATCGGATCGCCGATCGATCGCACCAGGCGCGCACGCAGGTCCTCGAGCCCGCCCGTGTAGTCGATGATGCCGAAGGTCCCGATGTCGTAGAAGAGCGCATTGATCGTGAAGTCCCGGCGGAAGGCATCCTCTTCCGGCGTGCCGAAGGTGTTGTCGCGATGGATCAGCCGATCGTGGCGCAGGTGCTCCGCCGGCGTTCCTTCCTGCGGATCAGGCGCCTGTTCGGCGGCGGCCAGCTCCTCCGCCGTCAACTGCCGGCGGAACGTCGCCACCTCGATCGTCTTGGTTCCGAAGCGGACGTGCGCCAGGCGGAAGCGACGGCCAATCACCCAGCAGTTCCTGAACAGGCGTTTCACCTGGTACGGGTGGGCGGAGGTGCCGATGTCGAAGTCCTTGGGCCGCCGGCCGAGCAGCAGATCGCGGACGCTGCCGCCGACCAGGTACGCGACGTACTGGCTCTGATGGAGCCGGTAGAGCACCCGGAGCGCGTCCGCGTCCATGTTCTTCCGGGAGAGCGAATGGCCGCTTCGCTCGATGATGACCGGCTCACCCATCCACCTCAGATTGTAGGGGAATGCGCTAGGATCCGGGTATGAGCACAGCTCGCGTCGTTGTGGTCGCAGCGCTGCTGTCGGCTTTCGGCTCGGCCGCGTCGGCAGAGGAGCCGGCGTCACTGGCCAAAGCGCGAACGCTGTACAACGCCTCGAACTACGAGGGCGCCATCGACGCGGCATCGGTAGCGCGAAAGGATGCCACGTGGGCCGACGCGGCCTCGCTGGTCATCGCACGCTCCTATCTCGAGCGGTACCGGCTGCAGGCCGACGTGGAGGATCTCGCTGCCGCGCGCGATGCGCTGAACGCCGTGCGTGCGACGGCGCTCAACCCCCGCGACTACGTGGACTACATCGTCGGCCTCGGACTGTCGCTCTATCTCGGCGAGAGCTACGGCGCCGCCGCGGAGCTCTTCGACACCGCCCTCGGCCGTGCGTCGCTGTTGCCGCAGCGCGACCAGCTTCTCCTGCTCGACTGGTGGGCGACGGCCCTGGATCGCGAAGGGCAGGTCCGCTCCTCCGACAGGAGGCCGGCCGGGTTCGCGCGAATTGGCGCCCGTATGGAGGAGGAAATCAGGCGCGAACCGGGCAACGCCGTCGCCAACTACTGGATCGCAGTAGCCGCGCGCGGCAGAGGCGATATCGACGCCGCCTGGAACTACGCCGTGGCGGCATGGGTGCGGTCGCGCCTCTCGCCGGACGTCGAGAAGCTGCGCGTCGATCTCGATCGCCTGATGACGCAGGCGCTCATCCCCGAGCGGGCGCGGACGATCGTTGCCCGCGATCCGCAGGAAGGGCTCGCGGCGCTCAGGACTGAATGGGAGATCCTGAAGCAGCAGTGGAAGTGACCGTCATGAAGGCCGACCCGTGACGTTGCGCGCAATGCGGCCGCTCGGTGCGTTGCTCGCGATCCTCTTCGGCCTGTCGAGCAGCGCCCAGCAACCTTCACCCACGGGGAATCGCGCGGACTGGCCGATGTACCGCCACGATCTGGCGGGAACCGGGTATTCGGCGCTGACGCAAATCACGTCCGCGAACGTCTCGACCTTGACGCAGGCGTGGACCTATCGCCTCCAGAGCAACGCACCAGCGCAAGCCGTCCCTGCGGGTCGAGGCGGCGCGGGCGGGGGCGCCGTCAATTCTCAAGCGACACCTGTCGTCATCGGCGGCGTCATGTACCTGCCGGCCGCGAACCGCGTTGTAGCAATCGAAGCGGAGACAGGCAAGGAGATCTGGCAGTCCCTGGTGACGGGCGCTGCGCCGTCCCGCCGTGGAGTCGCCTACTGGGCTGGCGACGCCACGAGTGCTCCACGCATCTTCTTCATGGC
>DASTDQ010000897.1:0-2755 GCA_035710305.1 Vicinamibacterales bacterium
AGACTGCACGGACCGACCAGGTTTGCTCTCGCGAAAGCGCCCGAGGGGTGGTACCTGAAGTCGTTCGCAATCGGCGGCGTGGACGTCACGGATGCGCCGTTCGACTTCGGATCGAGCGGGGCAACCTTCGAAGGCGCGGAGATCGTGGTGTCGCGCGCCGGTGCGTCGGTGACCGGCACCGTCATGGGAGACGCGGGCAAGCCGTCGGCGGCCCCCTCGGTCGTCGTTTTTTCGGTGGATCCCGGCAGGTGGTTCGACGGCTCCAGGCACGTCAAGTACGCGCGCGCGCAGGGCGACGGCTCCTACAGGATCCGCGGCCTTCCGCCCGGCACCTATCTGATCGCAGCGGCCGATGCGGCCGATAGCGCGCTGGCTGCCGGCGGCTGGCAGGACCCGGACGTGCTCGCGAGCCTCGCGCCCCTGGCGACACGGCTGACGCTCACCGAAAGCCAGGCCGCAAAGACCACTTTGCGCGTAATCCGCCGCCCGCGCTGATTCTTCTACGGCGTTCTCGACGAGAGATACGCCGCGATCGACACGAAGTCCTCGTCGGTGAGCTTGGCCACGACCGGCTTCATCAGATCGGTCCACACGCCGCGGCGCGCGCCGACCTGCATGTCGTACATCTGCCGCACCATGTAGCTCGGCGACCGTCCCGCGAGGCCGGGCACCGGACCCAATCCCTTCAGGTCCGCGCCGTGGCACACGCCGCACTGCACCGTCCTGCCGTTTCCGCCCGTGGTGACGAGCGACTCGCCTTTCTTGATGCTGCCGGGAGGCGCGTAGGCGATGAAGCCGGAGCGCGGGTCGCGAAGCACTTCGGTGTGCTCGACGTTCTCGGGCGTCTCGATGATGCGCATGCCGATCGGCTCGGTCTCGCTGCCTTCGAGGCGGAGGTACATCCCGCCCTGGATGCGCGTCTTCGGCACCACCTTGGCTTCGACGACGCGGATCCACGGCGTCCACTTCATCGAGCCGAAATACTCGGCTGACGCCTTGATCTCTTCCTCCGTCATCGCCTTCGCGATGGCGATCATGATGTTCGTGTTGGCTTTCCGGGGCTCGCCGCTCTTCCGGACGTCGTTCCTGAAGTCGTACATCTGCTGGATGAAGTACGAGACCGGGAGTCCCGACACGCCGGCGTTCTCGGGACGGCCCTTGCCGTTCGGGTAGTGGCACAGACCGCAGGCGCGTACGTCTGGCCTTCGACCCTTCGAGACCACATCGGGCATTGGCGGGTGATCGCCGGGGAACCAGTCGGCAGGGCCGAACGCGTCGCGGATGTTCGCGAGCGGAAAGCTGAGCGTGCTGCCCGGGAGCGTTTTCGGCGTCGGGTCGGGAGCCGCCGGTTGAGCGGCTGGAGCGCCGGCCGGCGCCGCGGGCGGGATCGCATACGCCCATGCCGGAGGTTCGCCCGCCGCTCGAATCACGCCGCTGGCAGCGAGAGCCGCCAGACCCACGACGACCACACTGAAGAATGTGCGCATGACTGGCCTCCGGTTGGGTGGTATTGTGCCTCAAGGTTGCCTTGGAGAAAACGATCATGCGCAGGCTCGCGACGCTGATCATTATGTGCGCCATCGCCACTCCGCTGACCGCGCAGTGGCTGAAGGAGCCCACCAGGGGCATCCCGCGTACCAAGGATGGAAAGCCGGATCTGAAGGCGCCCGCGCCTCGCACCGCGGACGGCAAGCCGGATCTGTCGGGGTTGTGGCGCTTCGACGCGGGGGCGTACGGCGGCAACATCGTCGCCGACCTGAAGCCAGCCGACATCCAGCCGTGGGCCGACACGCTGTACAAGCAGCGGATGGAAGACCTTGGAAAAGACGATCCCGGCCAGTTCAAGTGTCTGCCGCAGGGCCCCCGCGCCACCTTTGGGGGAGCCGGCTGGGGGAGGATCATCCAGACGCCCTCGCTCATCGCCATCCTGTACGAGAACCTCAGCTACCGCCAGATCTTCCTCGACGGCCGCGCGCTTCCCACCGATCCGCATCCGAGCTTCATGGGCTATTCGGTCGGCCGCTGGGAAGGGGACACGCTCGTCGTCCAGAGCCATGGGTTCAAGGACACGATCTGGCTCGACTTCGGCGGTCATCCCCACACTGAGGATTTGCGGGTTGTGGAGCGATTCCGGCGCACCGACTTCGGGCACATCGACCTGAAAGCGACGTTCGAGGATCCGAAGGCGTACAACAAGCCCTGGACCATCGACGTGAAGGTCGAGTTCATGCCGGACACCGAGATGCTGGAGTACATCTGCAACGAGAACGAAAAGGATCACGCCCGTCTCGTCGGCAAGGCGTCCGACGACAAGAAGAACGCCGTGACGCTCGCCCGCGAGGTGCTGTCGAAATACGTCGGCGCCTACGAGTTCCGATCGCCGGACGATCCCAGCCAGGTCGTCCTCGTGAACGTGACCCTGCCTGGGGACGATCTGGCACTCGACGTGGGCGGGAAGGACCCGCAGCCGATGATTCCGTTGTCGGAAACGACGTTTTCGACCGTCGGGGCGCGGCTCGAGTTCGTGCTGGACGCCAAAGGCCAGGTGGACCACGCCATCTTCCGCATCGTCGAGGGCGACCTGAAGGGCGTGCGCAAGTAGGCGCCCGACTTACGACTGGCACCCCGCGCCGTTGAGCGCAAAAGTCGTGGGCTTCTGCGGCGCGCCGGTGCCGATGAAGCCGAACGAGACGCTGCCGCCGTTTGCGCCTATCGTGCCGTTCCAGGATCCCGCCGGATTGCTCGCCGTCACGCT
>DASTDQ010000898.1:0-8426 GCA_035710305.1 Vicinamibacterales bacterium
CTGGCGGTACGTGGTCGCGATTCCAACTGTCGTCGGATATCAGCTCACCACACAAATAACAGCGCGTGCCGTCAGGAACCCTTCGGCGGCTCTGTTTGGCCACAGCGTCATCTCTTATTGAGGAACGAAATCGGGGCGTGCCCCAGTCGAACCAAGCCTAGCGATAGGCCGACACAGCGCAAGTGTGCGCCGATTCTGCGGCACGCAGCATATCGCGGAACGCCGAGCGCGGCGATGAGGCCAGGCGAACGCGCGTGCGAGGGGGGTGTAGCAGTTTTCCCCTCCCAAACGCGATCCCCGGCAATCGCCCATCGGGATAGGAGCTAGCGGGGGCGAAATGGCACCCCCGAGCGCGCGAATGCCCAGCGTATTGCAACAGTCCTCCGCTGGGCGTCAACTGTTTGGTCTGCGTTGCCTTCAGGCTTTGACTGTCTGCAGAATACCCAAGGCAAGCGCTGGGATTCCGCACGTTTCGTCTGCTGCGATTAGTCGTGCGCGGATTGTTTTTGATGGCCCGCCGTGCGTTTTGACAAGTTGCTCATACGCCTCTCCGCCAATACTCGCCTTGAGTTGTGCTTCGTAGTTCGGGTCTAGCTCGATAACGTGAACCAACGGCAGACTTAAGCGCGTGGAGTTCGCTGTTGTAGCCTGAAGCAGTTCACTCAGAATGAACGCGAGAAGCTGAAGCTCTTCGCGCCGCCGACGACGGGAAGATCGATATCTTTGTGGAAAGCGCGAAAAGTGGCTACGCGCGAAACCCGAAGAAGTGCCGGACACAGTCAGCGGCGAATTGCCATGACTGCTATTACGCAACTGCCCCCGGGATGGTTAACCAGCCAGCCCAGGGCCCGGCCCCGCGTGTGCTGTCTTGACATGCTACAAAACGAACGTTATGATGCTCGTTCTGTAGCACACAGAGCTGGAGCAAGACGCATGGCCCGGCGGAAAGCCCCACCCCTGACCCGGCGCGAACGCGAGATCGTCGAGGCGATCTTCGAGCTTGCCAACCGCGCATCGGCCGAGGAGATTCGGAAACGCCTTCCGGATCCGCCCAGCTATTCCGCCGTGCGGGCGCTGCTCGCGCGACTCGAGCAGAAGGGCCTCGTGCAACATGTGGAAGAAGGCCCCCGTTACGTGTACTCCACGACCACGTCGCCCTCGGCCGCCACGCGAGCCGCGCTGAAGCGGCATCTCCACGTCTTCTTCGCGGGATCGCGCAGCCGCATGATTGCAGCGCTCCTGCGGGATGGCGAATGGAGCGACGGAGAACTGGAAGCGCTCAAGGCGGAGATCGATCGGCTACCTAGAAAGGACTAGCGTCATGGGTACCAGCCTTGCGGAAGCCGCGGTTGCGCTCGGTGGATTCGCGGAGCTCGCCATTCTGATCAAGGCGACGCTGGCACTGCTCGGCGCACTCGTCGGCGTCCAGTTCGCCCGGCATGCTCGGGCATCGGTCCGACATCTTCTGGTCGCCATGAGCTTCGTCGTGTTGCTGCTGCTCCCCGCGGCAGCGGTCGTCCTGACGCCGATCGACATCACGATCTCCAGTGTCGCGAAGATATCCAGTGTCGCGCCGGCAGCGGCAGAACCCCGTCCGGTGGCGCAAGCCGACGCACTCGGCACAGCGTCGAGCCTGGTGGCTCCGGCAATTGAGGTGGCTGCGCCCACCCGACGTTCGACAGGCGCGCTTTTTTCGCTCGCGCAGTGGCTCCGCGTCGCGTGGGCGTTCGGGATGCTGGCGTTTCTGGTTCCGATGGCGGGCGCGCTGTGGCGCGTTCGACGGGTCCGCCGCAATGCCGTGCGTTGGTCAGACGGTGAGGCCCTTGCGCGTCAGCTTGGGGCGGACGCCGGTCTGTCAAGGCAGGTCGTCGTCCTGCGACACGAGGACGTCGATGCGCCGATGACCTGCGGCATCGTCCGGCCGGCCATCGTCCTGCCCTGGGACGTTGAGGCCTGGAGCGCGACCGACGTGCGGCATGCGCTGATCCACGAACTGGAGCACGTTCGGAGAGGCGACTGGCCGGTGCACATCATGGCCCGTGTGGTCTGTGCCGCGTACTGGTTCCATCCGCTCGCCTGGGTGGCGTGGCGGCGGTTGCATCTCGAAGCCGAGCGGGCCTGCGACGATGCCGTGGTACGCCAGTCCGACGGCCGCGCGTACGCCGCCCAGCTCGTGCAACTGGCGGAACAGTTGTCGGCCAATCACGTGCGTCCGCTGCTGCCGATGGCCGGTCGCGGACACCTGTGCTCGCGCGTCAGCGCCGTGCTGGACGAGCGCGTGCCGCGAGACAGAGTGAGAGCGGCGTGGGTGGTTGGCGCGATCTCGATCGCGATCGTGTCCGCGGGGCTGATCGCCCCAGTGAGAGTCGTAGCCGCCCAGTCCGAGGCCGCAGCGTTCGCGCCGCCGAGCACACCGGAAGCTGTCGACCAGTCGAATGACGAGAAGCCGGCACCATCCTCGCGCGTCGTCCAGTTGCGCACCGTTGTCACGATGTTCGCCGGTTCCCGGCCCGTCACGTCCACGGGTTCACAAGGCGCCGCCCCGGCCGAGCCAGCGCCTGCCAGCGAGAAGCCCGCTCCGGCGCAGAGCCCCGATCTCAACAAGCTGTTTGAGACCTACCGCCGGCTCCAGCTACGGGGGCTTCTCCCTACGGTCCCGCCGCAGCCCACACCCGCCGGCGGATGGACCTTCGAGGCCGCCTCGATCAGGCTGAACACCGATCCCAACGTGATCCTGCACATGCAGCAGGTACGAGCGCTGGGGCAGCGCGTGGTTGCGCCGTCCACGACGGTTCGAGAACTGATTCGTTACGCCTACGATTATCAGTTCCGCCCGGTCAGCCACGTCGTCGGCGGTCCCGAATGGCTCGATACCGAACGCTATGAAGTGAACGCGCAGGCGCCTTCGTGGTTTTCGCCGGCACCGGGCCGGGGCATGCTGCCGCGCGAAGCCAGCGCCATGCTGCGCGCCATGCTGGCGGAGCGGATGAAATTGAAGGTGCACGTCGAAACGCGCGTGCGGTTGATCCATGCGCTCGTGCTGGATCGCGCCGACGGTCAGCTCGGGCCGAAGCTGACTCCAGCCAAAGGTGAATGTCAGCCCTCGATGGCAACGCCCGATCCGAAGATTCCTTTGCCCCCGTGTCCGTTCCTACTCCAGCCGATAGGAACCGGCTCGCTGTACGAGATGAAGGGTATTACGATGGCGGAGCTCGCCAGCACGTTTGGGAACTTCCCCGACATCGACGAGCTCGTCATCGACCAAACCGGGTTGACAGGCCGATACGACATGAGCGTACGGTCCGGGGGAGCGATGATCCTGTCGCCGTTCGCACCGCCGGTGCCGCGGTCCGTCGAGGACATCGTGGCAAGCGAGTTCCCGCCGATCAGGCAGGCCATCCGAGAGCAGCTTGGGCTGCGCCTGGAGCGGACCCGCGCGCCGGTCGAGGTGATCGTGATCGAACACGTCGAGCGGCCGTCGGAGAACTGACCAAGGCCGCACTTCCTGTTCCGTGTTCCCGGGCGCGAAATGGCCCCCCCTGGCGTGGACGAACGCGGGGGGCGTTCGGCGCGCGTGAAATGCAGGACGCTCGTTCGAGATGCTTAGAGGCGCTCAGGCGGCGTCAGTTCTCCGTCGGCCGCTCAATGTGATCGACCACGAAGATCTTCACCATCGATTTTTTCCGGCTGCAGCTTCAGCCCGAGCTGCTCTGACCTGCCCCCTCTGATCCGCCACGGGTAAGATGAGGTCCTCCGTTCCGAGGAGGACCGATGAAACGGAGCAAATTTACCGACGAGCAGATCCTGGCAATCGTCAGGGAAGGCGAGGCTGGTCGGAAGGTCGCCGACCTCTGTCGTGCGAACGGGATCACCGAGCAGACCTATTACCGTTGGAAGGCGAAGTACGGCGGGATGGAGCTCAGTGAGATGCAGCGATTGAAGCAGCTCGAGGACGAGAACCGCCGGCTGAAGCACATCGTCGCCGAACAGACGCTCGACATCCAGGCGCTGAAAGCGGTGGTGGCAAAAAAGTGGTAGGCCCCATCGCGCGGCGCGAGGCGGTGGGGCGCTTGCGAGCGCAGGGAACAAGTCTGCGGCGGGCGTGTCGGCTGATCGGACTGAGTACGGCGACCTGGCGGTATCGACGGCAGCCCGATCCGACCAATGTGCAGCTCCTCGATCGGCTGAAGGCGCATGCCGCCGAGCGTCCGCGATTCGGGTACCGGCGCCTGCATACCCTCGTGGGTCGTGAAGGGCTGCAGGTGAATCACAAGCGGGTGTACGGCGTCTATCGCGAGGCCGGGCTACAGGTCCGGCGCCGACGCCGGAAGCGGCTCACGCGCGGCCAACGCGTGCCGTTACCGCTCCCGAGCCGCCGCGGCGAACGCTGGTCGATGGATTTCATGGTCGACACGCTCGCGGATGGCCGCGGCTTTCGGACGCTGAACATCGTCGACGACTTCACCCGTGAATGCGTCGTCATCGAAGTCGACCGGTCACTGCCGGGCCTGCGCGTCGTCCGGGTCCTGGACCGACTGGCCGAGACACGCGGCCTGCCGGCGATGTTGGTGATGGACAACGGACCCGAATTCAGCGGACGCGCGCTCGACACGTGGGCCTACGCGCACGGCGTGCAGCTGCGCTTCATTCGGCCAGGGAAGCCGATCGAGAATGCCTTCGTCGAAAGCTTCAACGGCAAGTTTCGCGACGAATGCCTCAACGAACACTGGTTTGCCAGCGTCGCCGAAGCCCGAGCACTCATCGAAGCGTGGCGCATCGACTACAACACCGTCCGGCCGCACAGTGCGTTGCAGGGTGCCACGCCGGAACAGTTTGCCAACGCTTTCGGGGGGCGCTCGCCGTCGCTGACGCCGGCTCGCGCTGACTGGAAAACCACGAAGAACGAAGACCAAAAACCCGAGGACCTCACACTATCGGTGTAGCGGCCCGAGGGGGCAGGTCAGTCGGGTGAAGCTGGTTTAGCGTTATGCTGCGAGCAGTGCGGGGTCGGCCTGACTATGCTGGTCGGTCTATTACACTTGTTAAGACCCGCCACTGGAATGATGACAACGACCGTCCTATTCGACTTCGATTTGACGCTGGCAGATTCGTCTGCAGCCGTCGTGGAGTGTGTCCGGTTCGCCTTGCATGGTCTGGGGCTTGGCACAGTCGAGGTGGGCGCGATACACCGAACGGTTGGCCTATCACTTTCAGATTCATTGCGGGTTCTCACCGGCCACAACGATCCCGTGCTCGCGGAGTCATTCTCCAAACTATTCGTCGAACGTGCGGACGAAGTCATGGTCTCCTCGACGACACTCTATCCTCGATCGGCGTTCGTGCTGGGAGTCCTCCGTGAGCGGGGCATCGGCACTGCAATCGTATCTACGAAATTCAGGTACCGAATCCAGGCTATCCTTGCAGCGGCCGATGTGCGGGACGCGGTCGACGTCATCGTTGGCGGTGAAGATGTAGCCCAGCACAAACCACATCCAGAGGCGCTGCGGCGCGCCCTTGCGCAACTCGGCGTTGACCCGACCCACGCACTTTACGTCGGTGATCATCCAATCGACGGTGTGGCTGCCAAGAACGCCGGCGTCCGATTCGTTCGCGTGATGACAGGGGCTGACCACGGTGAGCTGGCCTGGGCCGCGATTGATCGTTACGCAACAATCGAGAACATTGGCGGTGTCCTTGATTTACGCGATGTGATTCCTGCGATTCACCCGAGTGCGGTCTAACCGGCGTTGCCGCCGCCGACCGGTGCCATGATGAGCCGCCGCGCCTGAAACGCGGTAGTTAGGCCCGCCCAATGAGATGAGCGAACAACTGGTTTCAATTGAGGCGCTGGCGGGCGAGGTTCGGCTGTACCTTTTTCGCGAAGCCGCAGCAACCGCGCAAATCCCACAGGCGCCGGAGATCGGTCGCGCCCTGGCCCAACCGGAGTCCGCTGTACGGATGGCATTGCACGCACTCGCTGCGAGCAAGGTCCTGATTCTGGCTCCCAACAATGGGCATATCTGGGCGGCGAATCCCTTTTGCGCTGTGCCCTCGGGTTTCCGCGTGCATGCTGGCGGAAAACGTTATTGGGGGATCTGCATTTGGGACGCGTTGGGGATCGCAGCCGCCCTCGGCACCGACGCGGTGATTACTGCGCCTTGCGGAGATTGTGGAGCCGCCATGGCCCTCGAAGTGCGGGGGGCGCAGCTCGTTCGCAGCGATGGCGTCGTTCACTTCGCTGTCCCGGCGCACCACTGGTGGGACAATATCGGCTTCACGTGAAGCACCATGCTGCTCTTCCGGGATGAAGAGCACATCGAGCGATGGTGTCAATCCCGCGAACTCCCCCGGGGTGCAGTTCTGACCGTCGATCAGGCGTGGCGCTTGGCGTACGGTTGGTACAAGGACAAGCTGAAACCGGACTGGCGTCGTCACACCCTGGAGGAGGCGGAGGAACTGCTCGCTTCCATAGGCCTGAAGGGTGACTTCTGGAATTTGCGGGCGGGCTAAGTGGCACGAAGTTCCGTGTACTAATCTAGTTCTCAGTGGGTGGTGAGGCGCCGTCGATGACGAGCACGTCCACCTGCTCGCGTCGCGATTCGAGCTTCAAGCCAAGCTGATCGACAACCGCTGATTGCAGGGAGGGCGCGTCCACCGCGTCGAGCGACACGGCCTGCGGTGGGCCGCCGCCCAGCGCGGTCGCACCCGGCTCGTTCGCGAAGCGAAGGGTGAACGCAAACCAACCACTCAGCCCAGTCCCGTTGGTGACGGGACGTCCCGAGACCCGGGAAAGAAGGTCTGTAAGACCCGCCACGTTCAGTCCGCTGGTGTTGACCTCGGTGACCTGCGATCCAGGCGACACGCTGATGCTGCAGACAGACCCGGTGGGCGTTTGCCCCTTTGCCCGAGCCGCTCGCAGAGCGTCGCAGTCTACGGTCAACGGCTTCATCGCAGGTCCGAGCCTGCCGTCGGCGCGTGCGAGGACCAGCGAGTACGTCGACAGCTCGCGGCGCTCGGTGTGCGTGCGCAGCTGGAAGCGTTCAACGAGAAGAGTCCGAACCATGGCTCGCACCTCGTCGGCTGTTGCGCTAGGTCGCAGACTCGCCATGATGTCGAAGCGATCGCTGTCCATCCAGGATGGTCCACCCCCGATCTGACCGTCCGTCGGGAACTCCACGGCATACGCGGCGAGGAGCAGCATCCGCAGCGTGGCATTGTCGGCCCGCCACCGATCGCCTTCGCGCCTGCCGCTATTGACGCGCATCGAGCCGGTCAGCGGCAGGCTCCGCTTGACCGACGCGACTTCGAACCCCACCGCCGGAGTTTGGGTGGTTATCACTGACGAAATCGTCGATGCGGCGACTACACCCGTGACCGTGAGTATGGCCAGCGCCGAGGTCAAAATGTTCTTAATGAGCAACCTTGCCTCTCCAGTTCGCTTAGACGAAGCGATGCTGCGTCGGTTGGCTGGCGGCTGCCCGACCCTCTGCAACAAGGCTCGCGCGGGAGGGCACCCCCTCGACTAATTCTCTGTCGGCCGTTCCACGCGCCTGATGACGATCGCAGGCACTGAACCGAGGGCCGATTCCAGTTTGAGCCCGAGCTGCTCCTGAAGCGACGTGAAGAGTGAGGTCCGGTTGTCGTCTGACTGAAGGCTCGGCGACCACGTCAGCGATACCTCGAAGTTACCTGTGAGGCCCGTTCTGTCGTGAATGATCCGCTCGACGAATCCGGAGAGCTCGCCGGCCAGCCGGGTCATGCTGATACCTCGGGAGTTCAGAGAGCCATCGCCGACTTGTGCGCCGCATCCCTTCTCGTCAGAAACCGCGCAATCGCCGGTGGCCGCACGGAGCTGAGCGCCCAGTTCGCCGCTGGGCTTCGATCGGACGAGCCGATAGACAGGTAACTCCCTCGATGTTTCATCGACGTCAAGGTGAAATCGATCCGCAAGCAGATGTCGCAGCATCGCTCGAAGGCGCTCTGGCGTGGGATTGCCGGAGGCCTTTGCAATCACGTCGTAGCGCTCGGTTTCCGGCCATCCTGACCCGCCGAGAATCTGAAAATCGTAAACGCCGTACGCCAATCGAATGAGGTGCCGTACGGGGATGTTCGTCGCGCGAACGGTGCCACCCGGCTGCAGCTTGAACGAGCGCGCGACATCACCACTCCTGTTCGGTTTGATTGAGGCTGTCTCGAACGTGTCAGCGGCGGATTGCGCGCCAACAGCGGCCACTGCGCCAGCCGCCAGACAAGGCGTCAAGAGCGTGAACAGAACCGTGGCGGGACGTGACAGTGTTCTGCAGCGTGCATTCATGGTGATTCCTCTTCAGCCGTTTCGTCGCCCGAGCCCATAGACAATCAAATGAGAGAGACCGATTCCGACGAGACCCACGCCGGCCCACTGCATGCCATCCCGTACTGCGACG
>DASTDQ010000899.1:0-17046 GCA_035710305.1 Vicinamibacterales bacterium
GTCATCGTCAATTTCTTCTCCGAGACGGTGCTGGTCGGCTTCAAGTGCGGCGTCGCCCTCTTTCTGGCGAGCACGCAGCTGCCGAAGCTGTTCGGCTTCAGTGCCGGGCACGGCGGGGACTTCTGGGAGCGCATGGGCCACTTTCTCGGGGGGTTGGGCAACACCAACCCCACCTCGCTCGCACTGGGCGCGGGCGCGCTCGCGTTGCTGTTGCTCGGCAAGACCTTCCTGAAAAACCGGCCCGTGGCGCTGTTCGTCGTGATCCTCGGCATCGTCGCCGCCGGGGTGTTTCGGCTCGACGAGCGCGGCGTTGCCCTCCTCGGCGAGATTCCGCAAGGCCTGCCAATGCCGTCGCTCCCGGCGGTCAGCCGCGCCGATGTCAACACGATCCTTCCGCTGGGCATGGCGTGCTTCATCCTCGCAGCAGTCGAGACCACCGCCATCGGCCGCATGTTCGGCGCCAAGCATGGCTACAGGCTCGATGCGACGCAGGAGTTCCTCGCGATCGGCGCCGCCAATCTCGCCTCGGGCCTCGGCAGCGCGTTCCCCGTGAGCGGAGGCATGTCGCAGTCGCTGGTCAACGAGTCGGGCGGCGCGCGGACGCCCCTCTCGGGAGCCGTCGCCGCGATCATCACGCTGCTCGTCGCCCTCTTCTTCACGGGCCTGCTGCGCGACCTGCCGCAGCCCGTGCTGGCGGCCGTCATCCTGGTGGCCGTCACCGGCCTCATCCAGGTGGATGCGCTGCGGCATATCTGGCGCTTCAGCAGGACGGAGTTCGCCGTGGCCATCGCGGCGCTGCTCGGCGTTCTCGGGTCGGGCCTCCTCAACGGCGTGCTGCTCGGCGTGGTGATCTCGATCCTTCTTCTCCTCGGACGCGCCTCCCGGCCGCGTGTGACCGAGCTCGGACGGGTGCCCGGGACGACCTACTTCGCGGATCTGACGCGCCATCCGGAGAACGAGCGAGTCGCCGACGTGCTCATCGTCCGGAGCGAAGGTGCGCTTCTCTACTTCAACGTGGACCACGTGCGCGAGCGGCTGAACACGATCGTGAGCGAGTGCGCCCAGCCGCCGCGCCTCGTCGTCTTCTTCATGGGCAACGTCCCCCACGTGGACCTCGCCGGAGTGGAGTTTCTGATCGACCTGCGTGAGACCTACCGCCGATCCGGGACGGAATTCCGTCTCGCCGAAGTGCATGGACAGGTCCGCGAGGCGCTGCGACGCTCGGGTCATGCCTCGCTGAGCGAACTGGCCGAGGCCAACCAGACCGTGGACGACCTGGTTGGCAAGTGGACCAAAGGTCAGTGATGCGGCCCTGCCGCGTGATTGTCGTCCACCTTGCGGTGCTTCTCTGCTGTGCCGCGGCCGTTCACGGGCAGACCGAGGGCGTGTCGGCATCGGTTGCGGCCCCCCCCGGGCAGGATTCGAAAGCGGCCGAGACGCCGTCCATCTACGACCGGATCTGGAGATTCAGGGAGTGGTACCGCAACGACTCCAATCCCGTGATTCAGCGGCTCCGGTTCAGCGGACGGTATCAGCACGACTTCGCGACGGTGTCCGCCGACCAGGGAGACGAGACCGAGTGGAACGTCCGCCGCATGCGACTCGGCTTTCGGGCCAACCTGTTCCACACGATCACCGTGCACGCAGAGGCCGACCTCAATCCGCAGGAAGCCGACCCGGTCTACGTGCGCCTGACCGATGCCTATGTCGAATGGAGCGCGCGTGAGCATGTCGCGTTGACGTTCGGCAAGCAGAGCATGCCGTTCACCCTGGATGGCGCGACGTCGTCCAAGGAACTGCTGTCGGTGGACCGAAGCAACCTCGCCAACAACATCTGGTTCACGGAGGAGTATCTCCCCGGCGTCACCGTCTCCGGCGCTCCCGCTCCGTGGGTCTACATCGTGGGCGTGTATTCGGCGGGGGCGAAGAATCGCGAGTTCGGTGATTTCAGCGGCGGCGTCACAACACTCGGATCCATCGGGTACGACTTTGCGACATCGATGCAGGCGAAGGAAGCGCTGCTTTCGGTGAACTACGTGTACCAGAATCCGGATCCCGACAACACGTTCACCAAGCCGTTCCAGCATGTCGTCTCGCTCAACTTCAAGTACGAGACCGCACGGTGGGGATTCCGGTCGGACCTGTCGGCCACGTCGGGCTACGGCGATCAAAGCAACCTCCTGGGCATCACGGCCATGCCGTTCTTCAACGTGACGCCCAAGCTGCAGGTTGCCGTCCGCTACACCTTCCTCGACAGCCCGGATCCGAACGGCCTGGAGCTTGCGGCATACGAAGATCGCGTCGTCGGGGACCGCGGGGACAGGTTCAACGAGCTCTCTCTCGGCGTGAGCTACTACTTCTACGACCACCAGCTCAAACTGCAGAGCTCGGTCCAGTTCGCAGACATGAGGGACCTCGCCGCTGACGGCGGAGCGTATTCAGGGGTGTCCTGGACCACGGGCATCCGCATCGGATGGTGACAGTGTCGTGCTACGCTGTCCCCCTTTTGGGACGAGCGTAGGGAGGGTCGACATGCGGGGAGTCTACGTCGTTCTCGTCGCGGTGATCGCCGCGACCGCCGCGATGGATGCACAGAAGTTCCTGGACGTGTGGAAGTCGCCGGAAGTGTCGCGCCTGAACTTCGCTGGCAAGAAGGTGGCGGCCCTCGTCATCACCGACAACCAGAGCCTGCAGATGTCCGGCGAAGAGGCGCTCACCCGGGAGCTCACAGCGCGCGGCGTGAACGGGGTCGCCACGTATCGCTTCGTTCCGCGCGAGGAGTTGAAGAGCGCCGAGAAGGCGAAGCCGTGGTTCGAAAAGGCGGCTGCTCAGGGGGTCGTGGCGCTGCGCCCCGTGAGCCGGCAGCGCGAACGGTCTGCCTCGCCGATCGTGTGGACGACGGGGTACTACCCGTCGTTCTGGGGCTATTACGGCTACGGCTGGAGCAGCGTCACGATCGGCCCGACCAGGGAGAACACCATCATCGTGGTCGAAACCCTCGTCTACGACCTGACCCGTGACCAGCTTGTGTGGGCCGCCGTCAGCGAAACCAGGAACCCCGAGACACTGCAGGATTTCGTCAAGGACCTGGTGAAAGCCGCCGTGAGCGAGATGAGAAAGGCCAAACTCGTCGGATAGAGCAGACACGCGGGGGCTGAAGCCCCCACTCTACGCCCTCGGTCCGGGGGGACCCCCGACCTGAACGAAGGGCCCCACGAGATTTCGGAGGCTGGCGCCAGCAAGAGAGCCCAGTCGCCCCAAAAACGGCGGCTCTCGTCTCGATTCTCCGACCTTGTTTGTAAAGTTTGTAGCACGCCCCGCGTGGCATCAATCCTGCCAGCGGGGCGATGAGGAGTGGCCATGAGCACAGGAATGAGGGTCGTGGCGATCGCCGTGGCGCTCGTTGCGCCGTCGGTCGTCCACGCGCAGTCGGCGGCGCCGTCCGCCCAGAACCAGCCTGAAGAGCGATCCAGCGGGCTCCCGCAGGGTGTGAGCTGGACGTTCAACTTCGACGCCGGCTGGGGCAGCTTCGGGTTCGCCAATTCGCTGTTCGACAACCCGAAGGACCCCGTGCCCGAGAACCTGAGCGACCAGTGGTTCGAGGGCTACGTCAAGCCGGCGCTTTCGGGAAGCTACCGGTTTGCCTCGTCGAGCGAGATCTACGGCAAGGTCAGCGTGGTTGGGGAGCGCACGTACGGGTCGGCCCCCGAGCTGTACGGTCCTGACGTCTCGTCGTTCGGTCCCGAGGATCTGTCGATCGGCTGGCGATCCGGCAAGTCCATCGGATCGAGCGAGAACCTCCTCGACTTCACCGTCGGCCGCACGCAATACCGCCTCGGGCACGGCTTCCTGTTGTACGACGGCGCGTCGGAAGGGGGAAGCCGCGGAGGCTACTGGACCAACGCCCGCAAGGCGTTCCAGTTCGCCGCGATCGGCCGCGTCAAGCCTGGCCCCCACCTGGGCGAGGTCTTCTATCTCGATCGGGACGAGCTCGATGAAGGCGACAGCGGAACGCGGCTGGTTGGCGGCAACTACGAGTACTCGTACGGAGAGAATACGACGATTGGCGTCACCTACATGAAGCTGTTCGCCTTCGACGGCTTCGCGGATCCGAAACCGCACCGCGACGGCCTGAACGTCTTCAACGTGCGCGCCTTTACCGCTCCCGTGACCGCGCTGCCGGACCTGTCGTTCGAGTTCGAGTACGCGGCGGAGCGCAACGGCGACGCGCTCGACTCCAACGCATGGACGTTGCAGGGTGCGTACGAGCTGAGCAAGGTGGCCTGGACGCCGAAGCTGTCCTACCGGTACGCCCTCTTCGAGGGCGACGATCCAACGACGGCGGCCAACGAGGCGTTCGACCCGCTGCTCCTCGGCTTCTACGACTGGGGCACGTGGTGGCAGGGCGAGATCGCCGGCGAGTACTTCCTCTCCAACTCGAACCTGGTTTCTCATCAGGCTCGGGTGCACGTGCAACCCTCGGACGCCATCGGCGGCGGCGTGATCTACTTCAACTTCCTGCTCGATCAGCCGCAGGCTGTTGCGCCGACGGTGACCGAGAAGGACGTCGCGAACGAGATCGATTTTTACACGGACTGGAAAGTGACCGGGAACTTCACGCTCAGCTTCGTCCTCGCGTTTGCCAATCCGGGTACGGCGGTGCAGCAGGCGACGGGACGCACGGAGTCCTTCAGATACGGGATGGTGTACATTGGCTACAGCTTCTGACGCTCCCGCCCGGACCTTCAAGTTTCCGACTGCCTACACGATCCTGTTCGGGCTGATCATCGCGGTTGCGGCAGCAACCTGGGTGGTGCCCGCGGGACAGTACGATCGCAAGAAGAACGAGCAGCTCGACAAGGACGTGCCCGTTCCCGGCACGTACAAGACCGTCGAACCGAGCCCGCAGGGCCTGCGGGCCGTCCTCATCGCGCCGATCGCGGGCTTCTACAACCCCGATTCGAACCAGGCGGCGGCGATCGACGTGGCGCTCTTCGTGCTCGTCATCGGCGGCTTTCTCGGCGTGGTCACCAAGACCGGCGCGATCGACGCCGGCATCGGCGGGGCGATGGCGGGGCTGAAGGGCAACGAGAAGTGGATGATCCCGATCCTCATGGCGCTCTTCGCGGCGGGGGGCACGATCTACGGGATGGCCGAGGAGTCGCTGGCGTTTTACGCGCTCATCATCCCGGTGATGATCGCGGCCGGCTACGATGCGCTCACCGGCGTCGCCATCATCATGCTCGGCGCCGGCATCGGCACGCTCGGCTCCACGATCAACCCCTTCGCGACGGTGATTGCGTCCAATGCCGCCGGCGTGCCGTTCACGACGGGGATGCCTTTGCGGTTCGCGATCCTGGGAGCGGGCTGGCTCGCCGGCGTCGTCTACGTGATGCGCTACGCCGAGCGCGTGCGGAAGGATCCGTCCAAGTCGCTCGTGGCCGACATGACCAAGAGCAACCGCGAGCACTTCCTGAAGTCGCGAAGCGAGTCGGGCACGCCGGTGCTGACGGGCGTCCGATCGCTCATCCTCGTCATCTTCGGCCTGAGCTTCGCGATCATGATCTGGGGCGTCTCGTCGGCGGGGTGGTGGATGGCCCAGATGTCCGCGCTCTTCCTGGCTGCGTCGATCCTGGTGGCCCTCATCGTGCGCATGGGCGAGGAAGACTTCACGACGACGTTCGTCAACGGCGCGCGCGACCTGCTCGGGGTGGCGCTCGTCATCGGCATCGCGCGCGGCATCGTCGTCATCATGGATGCCGGCAAGATCACCGACACCATCCTGTTCTGGTCCGAGAAGGCGGTCAACGGCCTGGGCACGGTCGCGTTCATCAACGTCATGTTCGTGCTCGAGCTGGTTCTGTCCTTCTTCGTGCCTTCGTCGTCCGGTCTTGCCGTGCTGACGATGCCGATCATGGCGCCGCTTGCCGACTTCTCGAACGTGGGCCGTGACGTCGTCGTCACCGCCTATCAGTCGGCCAACGGCCTGCTCAACCTGGTCAATCCCACGTTTGCGGTCGTGATGGGCGGCCTGGCGATCGGACGCGTGCCCTACAACCGCTGGCTCCAGTTCACCTGGCCGCTGGTCCTCGTTCTGGCGGTCATCATCGTGGTTGCCATAAGCCTGGCGGCGTAAGGCGGTTCGACGCGTCCGCGTCGGGGTCCCTCGAGGAGAAGAGCGATGCAACAGATCGGCGTTCACAGTGAAGTTGGTACGTTACGAACGGTTCTCGTCTGCCGGCCGGGGCTGGCCCATCAGCGGCTGACGCCGGGCAACCGTGCGGACCTGCTGTTTGACGATGTCCTGTGGGTGCACGAAGCCCAGAAGGATCACTACGACTTCGTCCTGAAGATGCGCGAGCGCGGTGTCGAAGTGCTCGACCTCCACGAGCTGCTCGCCGAAACGGTCGCCGACAAAGAGGCGAGGACATGGGTGCTCGATCGGCGCGTGACCGCCAACGACGTGGGTCCGGGCATGGTGCCCATCATGCGTCCGTGGCTCGACGAGATGGCCGCTCCGAAGCTCGCGGAGCATCTGATTGGCGGCATCGCCGTCCTCGACCTCCCGAAGTCGGAGCAGGCGACCATGCTCGAAGAGGCGTTTGGCGGGACCGACTTCCTCGTTCCGCCGGTTCCGAACACGCTCTTCCAGCGCGATCCGTCCTGCTGGATCTACAACGGCGTGACCTGCAACCCGATGTTCTGGCCGGCGCGCCAGCCGGAGACGCTCCTCCAGCGCGCGGTCTACAAGTTTCACCCGCGCTTCAAGGGCGCCAACTTCACGATCTGGTGGGGCGACTCCGACGAGTCGTTCGGCGCCGCCACCGTCGAAGGCGGCGACGTGATGCCCATCGGCAAGGGCGTCGTCCTCATCGGCATGGGCGAGCGCACGACCCGCCAGGCCGTGTTCCAGGTGGCGGCGGCGCTCTTCAAGCATCAGGGCGCCACGCGCGTGATCGGGTGCCTCATGCCGAAGAGCCGCGCGGCCATGCACCTCGACACGGTATTCACGTTCTGCGACCGCGACCTGTGTACGTCGTTCCGCGAAGTCGCCGATCAGGTCCGCTGCTACAGCGCGCGGCCCGACGGCAAGGGCGGCGTCGACGTGCGCCAGGACAAGGGTCACCTCTTCGACGTGGTCAAGGAGTCGATCGGCCTGAAGACGCTCCGCGTCGTCGAGACGGGCGGCAACGCCTGGGAGGCGCAGCGCGAGCAATGGGACGACGGCAACAACGTGGTCGCGCTCAGCCCCGGCGTCGTCGTCGGGTACGACCGCAATACTCACACGAACACACTGCTGCGCAAGGCCGGCATCGAAGTGATCACCGTGCGCGGATCCGAGCTTGGCCGCGGCCGTGGAGGCGGGCACTGCATGACCTGCCCGATCTCGCGCGATCCGGCGTATTGATCGCGATTTCAACGAAGTCGACCAGGAGTTCCGAGGACACACCATGAGTTTCAACCTGCGCAATCGCTCCCTGCTGACGGTACAGGACTACACGACCCGTGAGTTCCGCTACCTCCTCGACCTCGCCCGGGACCTCAAGCGGGCGAAGTACGCGAAGACGGAACAGAAGCATCTCGAGGGCAAGGAGATCTGCCTGATTTTCGAGAAGACCTCCACCCGCACCCGCTGCGCCTTCGAGGTGGCTTGTTACGACCAGGGCGCGCACGTGACGTACCTGGACCCCGCCGGGTCGCAGATCGGCCACAAGGAGTCGTTCAAGGACACGGCGCGCGTGCTGGGGCGGATGTACGACGCGATCGAGTATCGCGGCGCCAGTCAGACCGGCGTCGAGGAGCTCGCCAAGTACGCCGGCGTCCCGGTGTTCAACGGCCTCACGGCCGAATACCACCCGACGCAAATGCTCGCCGACGTGTTGACGATGCGCGAGCACTCCGACAAGCCGATCCACCAGATCAAGTACGCATTCATGGGCGACACGCGCAACAACATGGGTCACTCGCTGATGATCGTGGGCTGCCTGACCGGCATGGACGTGCGCATCTGCGGGCCCAGGAAGCTGTGGCCCGCTGACGAGTACGTCGAGATCGCGAAAAAGCTGCAGGAACAGTCCGGGGCCACGCTCACCATCACCGACGACCCGAAGAAGGCGGTCGCCGGCGTGGACTTCATTCACACCGACGTCTGGGTGTCCATGGGCGAGCCGAAGGAGGTGTGGAAGGAGCGGATCGACCTGCTGCTGAAGTACCAGGTCAACATGGAGCTCATGAAGGCGAGCGGCAACCCGCAGGTCAAGTTCATGCACTGCCTGCCGGCCTTTCACGACACCGAGACGACCCTCGGCAAGCAGATCGCGCAGGACTACGGGCTGAAGAACGGCCTCGAGGTGACCAACGACGTGTTCGAGTCCGAGTACAACATCGCCTTCGAACAGGCCGAGAACCGCATGCACACGATCAAGGCGATCCTCGTCGCCACGATGGGGGACTGAGCCATGCTTGTCGTCACTGCCCTGGGCGGCAACGCGCTCCTGCGGCGCGGCGAGCCGATGACCGCCGAGAACCAGCGGCGCAACGTCCGCATCGCCGCGGAGGCGCTGGCGCCGATTGCCGCCGAGCATCAGCTCGTCGTCGGCCACGGCAACGGCCCGCAGGTCGGGCTCCTGGCCCTTCAGGGGGCGGCCTACACCAAGGTCGAAACGTATCCGCTCGACGTGCTGGGCGCCGAGACCGAGGGGATGATCGGCTACATGATCGAGCAGGAACTCGGAAACCTGCTGCCGTTCGAGCGTCCGTTCGCCACGCTGCTGACGATGATCGAGGTCGATCCCGGCGATCCGGCGTTCAAGGATCCCACCAAGTTCATCGGCCCCGTGTACGGCAAGGAAGAAGCCGACCGGCTCGCGGCCGAGAAATCGTGGGTCTTCAAGAAGGACGGCGACAAGTGGCGCCGCGTCGTGCCGTCGCCCGAGCCGAAGCGCATCTTCGAGCTGCGGCCGATCAAGTGGCTGCTCGAGCGGAACACGATCGTCATCGCCGCGGGCGGCGGAGGGATTCCGACGATGTACGAGCCGGGCAAACAGCGGAAGCTGGCGGGTGTCGAGTGCGTGATCGACAAGGACTTCGCGTCGGAGCTCCTGGCCCGCGATCTCGAGGCCGATTTGTTCATCATGCTGACGGATGCCCCGGCCGTATTCGTGGACTTCGGCAAGCCGACGCAGAAGGCCATACGGCGGGCGTCCCCGGCCGCGCTGTCCGCGATGTCGTTCGCGGCCGGCTCGATGGGCCCGAAGGTGGACGCGGCATGCCGTTTCGCAAAGGCCACAGGCAAGAAGGCGGCTATCGGTGCTCTCGCTGACCTCAGCAAGATCCTGGCAGGTGAAGCCGGGACGACCGTGTCCACGAAGGAGACCGGCATTGTCTATGCCTGATCCCCCGTCCGCAGATCGTAGAGCGGGGGCTTCAGCCCCCGCGAAGAGCCTCGGCCTGGCCGCGTGCACGGCGATCGTCGTCGGCAACATGGTGGGCTCGGGGTTCTACCTCTCGCCGTCGGCGCTGGCGCCATACGGTTTGCTTGCGATCCTTGCCTGGATCGTGATGGGCGCCGGGGCGGTCTGTCTGGGCCTGACGTTCGCCCGGCTCGCCAGCCTCGCCCCCGCGACCGGTGGGCCGTATGCCTACTCGCGGATGGGGTTCGGCGACTTTGCGGGCTTCCTCGTGGCGTGGGGCTACTGGATCTCCATCTGGGCATCGCTGCCCGCCATCGCCGTGGCGTTCACTGGATCGCTCTTCAAGCTCGTCCCGAACCTGGGGGGCCGGCCCGTCGCCGTCGCGGTCACGCTCGCAGCCATGTGGCTCGTCGTATTCACGAACCTTCGGGGCGTCAAGGAAGCGGGCGTGTTCGCCCAGGTCACAACGTGGTCCAAGCTGGTGCCCTTTGCCGCGATTTCGATCATCGGGCTGCTCTACGTGAGTCCCGAGAACCTGAGTCAGTTCAATCCCAGCGGTCAGACGCTTCTGGCGTCGAGCGCCGCGCTCGCGCCGCTGACCATGTTTGCGTTTCTCGGGCTCGAGTCCGCCACCGTCCCGGCCGGCGACGTCATTCAGCCCGAGCGGACGATTCCGCGATCGACGATTCTCGGCGTGTTGATCGCCGCGTTGCTGTACGTCCTCGGCACGACGGCCGTCATGGGCGTGGTGCCTCGCGAGCAGCTCGTGAAGTCGGTGGCGCCCTTCGCCGACGCGGCGCAGATCATGTGGGGCACCTGGGCCGCCGGCGTGGTGGGCGTCGCGGTGATGATCTCTTCACTCGGGGCACTGAACGGCTGGACGCTCCTGATGGGCCAGGTGCCGATGGCGGCGGCGCAGGACCGGCTGTTTCCGCCGCTGTTCGGGAAAGTGTCTCCTCGCGGCGTGCCGGCCGTGGGCATCGTCTGTTCCGCCGTGCTGGCCACGGTCCTCGTCTTGATCCAGGCCATGGCCGCGTCGGGCTTCGCCGCCTTTTACAGCCTCGTCGTCAACCTGGCGACGATGACGGCCGTCGTGCCCTACGCGTTCTGCTCGCTGGCGGTGGGGCTGATCGCGGTGAAGGGAAGCGGGGGAAGGCCGAAGCGCGGCATCGGTCCGATCGAAGTCATCGCGTTCATCTTCTCGATATTCACGCTCTATGGGTGCGGTCCCGAAGCGGTCCTGTACGGCTTCGTGCTCCTCATGCTCGGCATCCCCGTCTTCGTCTGGCAAAGGCGCGCGTCGGCCGCCTGATCCTCACATTACTCGAGCAAGACACCAGGTCACGCTAAAGCCGGACACTACGTACGCCCGCGGCGGCGCGCAACGCGGGTGACGAGACCGCGAACCGCAAAGTACGGCACGAGCGCCAGAACCGTCGCGGTCAGCAGAAGCTCGAGCGGGTACACCATCGAATGCACGATGACCTGGTAGATGGCGTCGAGCCCGATCGCCACGAAGAACAGGTTCCGTACGTCATTCCACCCGTGCCGGAGCAAGTGGGGTCTGCGGTCGCGATTCGAGAGAAGCGTCCACAGGAAGGGCGGCTGACCCTCACGCGCGTCCCTGAGTCCGGAGCGGACCGCCAGGATGATCGCCATCGCAGGCTGCATGACCAGCCGAAAATTCATCGGTCCGTCGGGACGGCCGACGACGTTCTCCCACCCGCGCACGAGCGCCTCCTGCACGAAGGAGAGCATCGCGGCTAATAGCTCCAGCCAAGCGATATGACCACGCCGACGTCGTTCCGATCGGCGTCGGGGTTGGGCGGGTCGCTGTCGAAGGTGTCGAAGAGATTGAGCGAGACGTAGAAGTCCTTCAGCAGCTCGCGCCTGACGCTGGTGTCGAACTGCAGGCGCTGGCGGCCGAAGTTGCTGATGCTGGGGTAGTACTGAAAGCTGACGTCGAGGTTCGTCTTCGGACGGTCGTACGTGTAGTACGAGGCCCGGAAGGCGAGCAGACCCTCGAGGTTCTGAGTGGCCTCGACATCGGTCCCCTGCTCGTGGTTGACGACCATCCCGCCGCCGGCCGCCATCTCCCCGTGTGAGCCGTTGAACAAGGTCGGCCCGACAACGGCGCCGACCTGGGACCTCAGCTCGAGGCCGAGACTCTCGTTCGTCTCCAGCCGGCCCATGGCCACGATGAACCAGCGCTGCCAGGGGTTGATGAGATACGACGCCTCGAGCGCTCCACGGTCGTCGCTCGAGCCGTCGCTGGTCGACGTCTGGGTGGCCGACGCCGTCAGGCGCACCTGCGACGCGGGCTTGCGATAGACCGAGTCCCAGTTCAGGTTGAACTGTTCCACTCCGCTCGAACGGGTATAGCTGAACCCGACGTCGACGGAGCCGTCGAGTTTGGTCCAGAAGCTTCTTCCGATGGCGGTGATGTATGTCACCTCGCTCATCTGGAGGGTCACGCTTCCATCCGGACTCGCCACCCCAATCGAACCCGGGCCGGCCTGGCCGAGGCTGCCGAGGAAACGGCGGCTGTCGACCGTAATCACTTCAACGAGCTGCGTCGTCACGACTGTCGCGAGCTTGTCCCACTCGAGGTACAGCGTGCCCGCATCGTCGGTCTCGAACTCGAGCCGGCCTCGCTCGAGCCGCACGACCTCGCCGGTGATTCGATCGCCGTTGCGGAGCGTCACGACGTCCGTACGTCCCTGACCGTGCAGCGTCGCGCCCAGCCACATCACGAGACCCACGGCAATCGTCGCCCTCCCTCGAGGGCGGAAGCGCGCGTTCCGTGCGAGGGCCACGACGGCGGTAGGCGCTCGCTCAGAACTTGAAGACGACGGCTCCGCTGGCCCGCCCGAAGTCGAGCTTCGTGTCGGTTTCGATTCCGAACACGTTCAGAAGTGCGACCGAGTGAAAGTAGCGGACATCGCCGCGTATGCCGACATGGGAGCCGAAGAAGATCATCAGGCCGCCGCCGACGTCCCACCCGAAGTCGTTCTGATCGGTATCGGTGACCAGTGGAGGAGTCGAGTCCACCTTCGTCTTGATCAGGCCGGCCCCGATCAGCCCGTAGGGTTGAACGGGCCCGAACTTGGGCGCGAGCAGGAAATTGCCCATGAAGGTCGTGACGCTGGACTTGCTCGTCGGCGTTTCGCCGAAGAAGTCGTCGATGTAGGCCCATTCGCCTTCGACGCCGAAGATGCTCCCGAGGAAGCCGAACCCGACCCCCCAGTTCAGGTGCTTGTCCTCGCAGTTGGTGATCGCCGGACAACCGGAATCGCCGCTGAAGTTGTAGCCGATGAGCGGGCTGATGAAGCCCTGGGCCGACGCCTCCTCGGTTGACCACATCGTGCACGCACCCGCGAGAAGGGCAACGCCGGCCAGCTGTTTCATCTGTGAACGTACAGTCATCCAGTCACCTCGAATCGATGTACCGACAAGCAGTGTAGAACAATGTCGCCCGGCGCGGTGGCAAACACGCCCGGCAGAGGTTGCTGATGGCGGGGCTAGGCGGCGGTCGAGGCCGGGGGCACCCGTCCCCCGTGCGAGTCTCCGCGCCCGCGCGGCCGCGGTCCCGCTCCCGGTGCACCGTCTGGATTGGCGTCGTCCGGCCACTCGAATGGTGCCGACGAAAAGAACACCTCGGTCTGCGTCTCGATCGCCCTCGAGCGGGTAGACGGACCCCGGTCCCCGAGCCGCCGGTGCGACGCCAGCAGCTCCTCGGCGGCCTCGCGCGACAGGGGAGGCGAGAAGTAGTAGCCCTGGGCGTGGCGGCAGCCGAGGCGCTCGAGCTCCCGTGCCTGAACATCGCTCTCGACTCCCTCGGCGACGACGCCCGTGTCGAGCGTCCTGGCCAGCGCGAGGATGCTCTCGACGATGGCCGGCCGATCGGGCAGCAGCAGGCTTCTGACGAACGAGCGATCGATCTTGAGCGCGTCCACGGGAAGCTTGTGCAGGTGGCTCAACGACGAATAGCCCGTCCCGAAATCGTCGAGATAGATCTTCACGCCGAAGTCCTGCAGCTGACGAAGCGCGTCCGCTGCCACGAAGGGGCTGCCCATCAACGTCGTCTCCGTGATCTCGAGGCGGAGGTCTGCCGGCGTCATCCTCGCCTCGTGAACCGCCTGCTCGACGATGTGGAGGAAGTTCTGCTGCATGAGCTGACGGGTAGACACGTTGACCGTGATGCACTCCAGCTTGTTCTGCGGAAACCTTCGCTGCCAGTCCGCGAAGGTACGGCAGGCTTCCCTCAGCACCCACGTGCCCAGAGGCTCGATGAGCCCCAGCTCCTCGGCGACCGGGATGAACTTGTCCGGGGCGACCGTCACGCCATTGCGCGTCCAGCGCACCAGGGCTTCGAACCCGACGCACATCCCGGACGTCAGGGACACGATCGGCTGATAGTGGACCTCGAAGTCGGTGTCGGTCACGGCGTGACGCAGGTCGTTCTCGAGGCCGAGCCGATCGAGGGCGCGCGAGCGCATGTCGGCATCGAACACCTCGTGCCGCGCCTTGCCGCTCGCCTTGGCCTGGTACATGGCGCTGTCCGCGTCGCGGATGATCTCCTCAGGGTTGTTGTACTGGGACGCGCTGAAGGTGATGCCGATGCTCGCGGACGTGAACACTTCGCGGCCGCCGATCGAGAACGGCACGTTCAGCGCGTCCTGAATCCTGAACGCGATGGCGTTGGCCTGCCCCTCGTCGTCGAGTGAGTTCAGCAGGAGCGCGAACTCGTCGCCGCCGAGCCTGGCAATGGTGTCTCCCTCCCGCAGGCAGGACTCGAGCCGCCGCGAGACGGCGACGAGCAGCTCGTCCCCGACCTGATGGCCCAGGCTGTCGTTGACGACCTTGAAGCGGTCCAAATCGATGTAGAGGGCCGCGAACCGGCCGCCACGGCGCTGCTTGAACGCGGCGAGGCGCTGCCCCAGCTCCTCCACGAACGGCGCGCGAGTCCAGAGGCCGGTCAGCTGGTCCCTGAACCCGGCGCTGCGGAGCTGTTCCTGCGCGTCGCTGTACTCGGTGACGTCGGTCATCGATCCGGCAATGCGGGCCGCACGACGGTTCGCGCCACGGACCGCGATGCCATGGCACAGGAAACGGCGATACGTGCCGTCTTCATGACGAACCCTGTGCTCGTGCCGGAGTTCGTCGGTCTGGCCGGACAGATGGGCGTCGATCGCCTGCTTGAGCGACTCGATGTCGTCGGCGTGAACGCGCTCGAACCAGTCCTCCGGACGCACGTTGGCGCTGGCCGCCGGAAGGCCGACCATGCTTCGCCATCGCGCCGAGACGTGAAGTTCCCGCCGGGCGAGGTTCCACTCCCACAACCCGTCGTTGGCGCCCGCCTCCATGAGCGCGAGCCGCTCCTCGCTTCGCTGGAGCCTGTGTTCCGCGAGCGCCTGCTCCGTCACGTCATGCCAGAGCACCGTGACCCCGCCCACGTCAGGAAGGATCTTGACCTGCAGCGTCAGCGCGCCTGTCGAGGACGGGAGCCTGAAGTTCGGGAAGGTCCTGGGGGTTCGGCGCAAGAGGGCCTCGGCCACGGCCCGTGGAAACTCCGTCTTTCCCAGCACAGGCACGGCAACGACGATCGGGTGGCCAAGCGCACGTTCACGCGGACAATTCAGGATGCGTTGAAGGGCGTCGTTCCACAGCGTGATCTGTCCGTTGACGTCGATGAAGCACATGCCCTGGTCGAGCGACTCGACGACCTCGAGGCCCCGGTGTTCCCGGTCCAGCCGGTCCAGGTACCTCACGTAGTTCTTGTAGAGGAAGAACAGAGGCACCGCAATCACCGGGAAAAGCTTCCACGCCTGCTGGTTGATGATCTCGACGATGACCACGACGACGCTTGCCCCGAGAATGTAGTTCGGGGAGCTTCGAAGCGCGATGATCGACCATTGCAGATTGACCGGCTGGTTCGTGAGCAGAGGCGTCACGATAGCAGCCGAGCCGATGCGCACCAGGCAGTACGTCATCGCCGCGGCCCCGACCGACACGGCGTGCCACGGCCAGTCGAAGTAGCCGAGGGCGCCTCCCAGTGTCGAATGCGCGAGGCCCGCCGTCTGTATGGCTGCGACGCTCGTGCCGATGTTCGCGCACGCCGGACGCGTGCGTGAATGCCCGGAGGTCAGCGTGACCGCCCCGACGACGGCGACGAGCGTCGCCATGATGGGACCGAGCAGCAGCAATGCCGTGAAATCGATCACGAACGACAGCGGCATCGACTGCGCGTCCGTCTTCGTCGGCCGCCGGTTCTCGAGAATCGAGTTCAGCAGCGCGGCCAGCACGAGGCATGCGTAGGCGACTCCGGCGGTCCGCGGAGGCCAGCCCGAGAGGCCGAGCAGCAGCGCCCCTCCAACGGCAGCGGCCGCCGTCGTGAGAGGCGTCAGATGAGCTGGGTGCCTGCTCATCGAGAGGCCCGCCAGGCACACGTCCACACGGCTGGCATAACGTGGCTAATCGAGCAAGTCGAGGGCCATTCAGCGAAGACGCGTATCGCGTCCTTCTCGCACACGACTGCACACGCCGGCCAGGCGCCGTCGTCCTACGGTTTCAAGATCGTGATCGCAGTGCCAGTGCTGTCTTCGTCGGGCTCGTGATTGTCGCCAGCCGCATAGCTCAATCCGCCGGCGGCAATCCCCGCCACCGTGAACGTCGCGGAGTTCGATCGCTTTCGTATGCTGCTCGACGTGATCACGCAGGTTCCGCCCGCGTTGGTCGTGCAGGTTCCGGTTCCGAAGACGCCGCCGCTCCAGGAGCCGGTGACCACGGCCCCCGCAACCGGCTGGTGGTTTGTGTTGTGGACCGTCGCCGTCACACGAGCCGTCCAGTCGCTCTTGTCGCCCGTTGACGATCCATCGAGATCGCCGATGTGAGCGGTGCTCGGGGCCGCGGGGTTGACGACGATCAGCACGGTGTCAGACGCCGAGGCGCCGTCGTCGTCGGTGACCTGGAGGGTCACGGTGTGTGTGCCGACGGCGAACGAGAGCGTCGGGGTCGCTCCGGTGGCGATCACGGTGCTCCCTTCGCGCCATTGGTAGCTGACGATGGTGCCGTCAGCGTCCGACGACCCGCTGCCGTTCAGTGTCACGGCTTCTGAGCCGTTGCCGTTGGCGTCGGTCACGGTCTGATCCGGCCCGGCGTTCGCGGTAGGCGGCTGATTCGGCGCCGGGTTCACCGTCACGAACACGGTGTCGGTGGCGGTCGCGCCGTCATCGTCGGTGACCTGGAGGGTCACGGTGTGCGCGCCGACGGCGAACGCGATCGTCGGGGTCGCGCCGGTGGCGATCACCGAGACCCCTTCGCGCCATTCGTAGCTAACGATGGTGCCGTCAGCGTCCGACGACCCGCTGCCGTTCAGTGTCACGGCTTCTGAGCCGTTGCCGTTGGCGTCGGTCACCGTCTGATCGAGCCCGGCGTTGGCCACCGGCGGCTGGTTCGGCGCCGCGTTGACGATGATCACGACGGTGTCAGACGCCGAGGCGCCGTCATCGTCGGTGACCTGGAGGGTGACGGTGTGCGTGCCGATGGCGAACGCGATCGTCGGGGTCGCGCCGGTGGCGATCACCGAGACCCCTTCGCGCCATTCGTAGCTAACGATGGTGCCGTCAGCGTC
>DASTDQ010000900.1:0-4191 GCA_035710305.1 Vicinamibacterales bacterium
GAACGTGTCATCACCAGCCAGGCTCTCGTAGTAATCGCCGAGGCTCAAGCCGACCCTGACTGGAACCGTCAGGCTCCACTTCGACCGCGAGAAGCCTGGCCCCCCCAAACCGAGCTCGAGGTACGTCCCCTTGTGTGCCCCGCCGTCGGCCTGCCCGTCGAGCTCCTGGGCGAGCAGCACGTACGGCTTGAGGGCGGCGCGCCCGAGCGCGCCGCTGTCGTCGACAGCGAGCCTGAACGAGATTTCGTTGACGTTGCCGAACATGCCGTTGGGGCTCGTGTAAGCGGTGAAGGTCACGCCCACGGTCGTACGGCCCCCCAAGCCGACTCCTAGCGTGGAGTAGAAGCGCGATTCGTACCAGAGCTCGCCAGGACCATCGCTCCCCGTCACGCCCGTGTGCAGACTGTTCCACGTCCCCACATTCATGAAGACGTGTCCCCGGCCCCCGTCTTCACCCGACAACGAGATACCCGCATCCACGTTCGGCTGCAGGATGACGCCGGTGTCGTCTTGCGCGATCCCACGAAAGAAATACGCGCTCGCGTAATCCATGCTGGCGGTCAGCCTGATCGCCCCAGCATTGGGACCGGCCGAACTCTGGGCGAACGCCGGCCACGCACTGAGGCTCATGATGCCGACCGCCATCATCGACGTGCGAAGCCCTCGACCAACTCCCTCCCTCGTTTGCGGCACGCGAGACCTCCAGTCGCCCGGCACACTCAGTCTCGACCCCCGAACGGATGCTGTCCGGTGCCGAGCGCCTGGTATTCTACGCCGCCGCCCTCTTCCAACTTCCTACTTCGTGCTGAACGAGTAGACGAACCCAATCGAGAACGTATTCTGGTTGTCCGCGGGCAGTCCGTCCTTCTCGAAGAAATCGATGTCCGACCAATCCCTCCGGTATTCGAGCCGCGTAAAGAACCCCTTGCTGTGCTTGAACTCGGCGGTCAACGTGAACTCCTGCACGTTCTGAGCGTCGCCGGTCGTGAACCCGTCCTCGTCGTTGTAGTACTCGTATCGCGGGATCACCGCAAAGTAGGGTGTCGCCTGCGCCTTGAGATACACTCCCACGCCCTGCCAGGAGACGGCGCTTCCCTCGACCGTGTCGTGGCCGTAGTCGTAATTCCCCATCACGCTGAACACGTCGTTCAAGGCATACGTGAGCGTGATATCGAACAGATGACGCCAGTCGTCCGAATTGTCGATCTGTTCCGGCCCGCTCATGTAGTTGACGATGGTGGTGAAGGCCGCAGTCGGCTTGAAGAGTCCCTGCACTCCGTACGTCTTCCCCGAGTTGTTCTCGTCCGTGTTGTTCCACCCGTTGTTCACGCTTGCGCCGAGGGTTACCTTGTCGTTGGGCGAGTACCCGACGCGCATGCCCATGTGGTAGTAGGGGATCGCCCACGCAAACAGCAACGAACGCGAATAGTTCCAGTTGTCCTTCGCCTCGATCACCTCCGCGCCGTGTTGGGTGACGAACTTGCCGAAGTCGAAGGTCAGGCCTGTGCCGACCGGCGCCATGTAGCTCACGTACGCCTGCTGAAAGTGCTTGACGACTTCAGGACCGGCAGGATCGACACTGTGCACCCAGTCGGTCACCGAGCCGTAATCGAGGTCCAGCCGGAAGCCGACCGGATCGTCGGCAGTTGGCGGCTTGCTGAACGCAAGCTCCGCGAGCGCGAAGCTGAACTGGTTGTGAAAGAAGTCGAAGTTACGGAGCGGAGTGATGGATCCCGTCTCGGGGTCGTTGAAGTTGTAGTGGAAGTACGTGTCGAAGGTTCCCGCTACCTCAGTCTTCCTGAAGAAGCTGACAAACGCCGACTCTGAAGGAGCCGCCGGTTGCGCCTGCGCCGAGGCGGTCTCGGCGAGCGATGCCGTCGGCGTCTGACCCACCGTAGGTTCCTGCGCGCGTGCCGGCGCGGTTGCCAGTAACAAGGCGCACGTGGCCATGGCCAGTGCAAGTGCGTGCTTCCGTACTCTCGACATCAAGCGCATCGTCCCTCCGAATTCAAGCCGTCACAGTTGAGAGCGGCGGCAACGTGCCGCCGCTTTATCAGGGAGCTCAGTTCGCATGTCACGCCTACGCGTCCACGGGAGCGGTCCCGAACACGGGTCCCGCCGAAGACTTCTCCTTGGACGGCGCGGGGGACATCGATCCACCCATGTGGATGTAGGCCTCTTCACCGTGGGCCGTGATATCCAGGCCCTCGGCTTCCTCGGACTTCGTCGCGCGAAGCGGCATGAAGAGCGCGATCGCCTTCAGAATCACGAACGTCCCGAGGCCGCTGTAGACGATGGCCGCGAGGATCGCCGCACTTTGAATGACCAGCTGATACGGATTGCCGAACAGCGCGCCGTCCGTCGTTCCGTTCAGCGCTTTCTGCGCGAACACACCCGTGAGCAGGGCGCCGACCGTGCCGCCGACGCCGTGAGCGGCCACGACATCCAGAGAGTCGTCCAGGCCGGTCTTGGGCCGGATCATGAGGCCGAGATAGCTTGGCACCGCCGCAATCGCGCCGAGCGCGAGCGCGCTCATCGGGCTGATGTGGCCGGCGGCAGGCGTGACGGCGACGAGGCCGACAACGATGGCCGTGGCACAGCCCACCGTCGTGGGCTTGCCGCTCCTCACCGCGTCGATGATCGTCCAGACGACGAGGGTCGCCGCCGGCGCCAGCATGGTCGTCACGAACGCGAGGCCGGCCTGCGGGCTGGCGGCCACGGCGCTTCCCGAGTTGAACCCGAACCAGCCGAACCAGAGCAGCCCGGCGCCGAGCAGGACGAACGGGACGTTGTGCGGAAGGATCGACGCACTGCCGTAGTCCGACCGGCGTCCGATGACCGCGGCCGCGACGAGCGCGGCGATGCCGGCGTTGACGTGGACGACGGTGCCACCCGCGAAATCGAGCGCGCCCCACTGCATCAGCCAGCCTCCGCCCCAGACCCAGTGCGCGATCGGGGCGTAGACGGCGAGCACCCAGACGGAAATGAAGATCACGTACGCCGAGAAGCGCATGCGCTCGATGACGGCGCCGGAGATGAGCGCCGCGGTGATGATGGCAAACGTGGCCTGATACGCCATGAAGAGCACATGGGGAATGGTGCCCTTCGGCTCGAGCCCGACGCCGTTCAGGAACACGTTGGAGAGATCCCCGATCCACTTCCCTCCCGTCGTGAAGGCGAGCGAATAGCCGGCGAGGGCCCAGACCACCGCCACGAACCCGAGGGCGACGAAACTCATCATCATCGTGTTGAGCGCGTTCTTGGTCCGCGCGAGCCCCCCGTAGAAGAAGGCGAGCGCCGGCGTCATCAGCAACACGAGGGCAGTGGACATCAACATCCAGGCAGTGTCAGCTTGATTCATTCGTCACCTCTGTTCCGCATCTGGAACCGATCACCCGAGCCAAGGGCGGCGCGATCCACCTGAGCAAAACGGACGCCAGCGGACGGACCCGCGGGGACGCGGGCCGGATCGACCGGGATCGGCCCGAATCCGCGGATCCATCGCGCCGGGAGAGCAGTTCGCGGGGCTCAACTCTCACGACATTCCTGTCGTACTAATAGGTGTGTGGAACGTAAATGTCGGAATCGATACCCGTCCAGGCGGCCGCGCGTCCCCCGGCACACCCGTCAGGCGCACACCGGATGCGGCGCGGGTCCGGCCGGAACGCATGGATCGGAGGGGTGGCCGCGATCGTCAGACAATTCTGTCCTACAGATGTTCGTATACGACATGATTGTTGGTATCGCGTGCGGACATGGGCGCAGGCGCGGCCGCGGACGCCCGGCCGCCCGATGCCTTGCTCCCCCCCAACCGGCGTGGCTATGATCCCCTCTTGCGCGAGGAGGGATACCCCGTATGAAGGTCTATGACGCCGCCAGCATCCGCAACGTCGCCATCGTCGGGCACGGCGGATGCGGCAAGACCCAGCTGGTCTCGACCATGCTGTTCGTCGCGGGCGCGGTCAACCGCATCGGCCGGGTGGACGAAGGCACGACCGTCACCGACTTCGACGACGAAGAGATCGCCAGGAAGCACACCCTCTCCTCCAGCCTCGCCTACGCCGAGTGGCAGAAGATCAAGATCAACATCATCGACACGCCGGGGTTCGCCAACTTCCTGACCGACGCGCGCGCCGCGCTGCGAGTGGCCGAGGCGGCCATCGTCGTGGTGGACGCCGTCGCAGGCGTCGA
>DASTDQ010000901.1:0-2414 GCA_035710305.1 Vicinamibacterales bacterium
GAAGCTGACGACGGCCAGCTACTCGATCGGGGACTTCGACTGGTCGCCCGACGGCCGCACGATTGTCTTCGAGCATCAGCCCACGCCCGTTGCCAACGACTGGGCGCGTGCCGACATCTCGATCGTCTCGGTAACCGACGGGGCGGTGCGGCCCCTGATCAATTCCCCGCAGCCGGAGCAGACGCCGCGATTCTCTCCCGATGGCACGCGCGTCGCGTTCGTCGGGGTCGAGCCGAATTTCATCTGGGCCACGAGCGCCCGGGTGCACGTCGTCCCTGCCTCCGGAGGATCGCCGCATGCGCTCTCGGCCACCTTCGACATGCAGCCGGCGATCGTGGACTGGACGGCTGATGGCACGCGCATCATCGCGAGCGAAGTGAACCGGACGGTGCCGATGGTCTATGCCATCCCGGTGGACGGCAAGGCGGCCGTCGCTGTGAGCCCGGCGAAGACGCACGTCAACGGCGCGTCGATGAACGCACGCCGAACGCATCTCGGGTTCGTGTCGCAGGATTTCGACAAGGCGCCGGAAGCGTTCGTGGCGAAGGTGGACGGCGCGTTCACGCCAGTGCAGGCGAGTCACGTGCAGCCCGCGATTCAGGCCGCGATCGGAACGAGCGAGGTCATCACCTGGACGTCGTCCGATGGCCAGGCTGTCGAAGGCATTCTCACCTACCCGGCGCGTTACCAGCGCGGAACGCGCGTGCCGCTGCTGCTCATCGTGCACGGCGGGCCCACGGGCGTTTTCGTGAACAACTTCACCGGCATCGCCAACCAGTACCCGGTCGCCCTGTTCGCCTCTCAGGGCTACGCCGTTCTCCGCGTGAACCCGCGGGGGAGCAGCGGCTACGGGAAGGCGTTTCGATTCGCGAACCAGGCCGACTGGGGCGGCGGTGACTATCGCGATCTCATGACGGGTGTCGATCGCGCGATCGAGATGGGTGTGGCCGATCCGGATCGGCTCGGCGTCATGGGGTGGAGCTACGGCGGCTACATGACGTCCTGGATCGTCACGCAGACGAAGCGGTTCAAGGCGGCCTCGGCTGGAGCGGCCGTCACGAATCTCATCAGCTTCAACGGCACGAGCGACATCCCCGACTTCCTCCCCGATTACTTCAAGGGCGAATTCTGGAAAGCGTTCGAGAGCTGGCGTGCGCACTCACCCGTGCTGAACGCCAACGGCGTCACGACGCCGACGCTCATACAGCACGGCGAGGCCGACGTCCGCGTGCCGATTTCGCAGAGCTACGAGTTCTATACGGCGCTGAAACGGCAGGGCACGACGACGAAGCTCACGGTGTATCCGCGGCAGGGGCACGGATTCACCGAACCCAAAATGGTTCTCGATGTAGCCCGGGCGAACCTCGAGTGGTTCGACCGCTTTGTCATGGGGAAGGCGGCGACGAGCACGCGCAGATGACCGGACGGCTTCGCTTCCCGTGTGCGCTTGCGGCACCGATAGTGATCTGTGCCCTCTGGCCCTCGGCGGTCAGTGGTCAGAGCGCCACGAAGCCGAAGGCGTCGCAGGCGGACACTGCGCGCCCGTACGCGCCGCCGCGCACGCCCTGGGGTGACCCCGACCTGCAAGGAACCTACACGAACAAGTACGAGCAGAGTACTCCGCTCGAGAGGCCTCCCCGGTTCGAGGGCCGGCGTGCAGAAGACGTGTCGGGCACGGAATTGGCCGACATCCTCGCGACGCGGAACAGGCAGGTTCTCGAACGCGCGGCCGGTGTGGGCCCGCTTCAGTTTCGCGACACCCTCGACGTCACCCGGGGGAATCGTGCATGGCTCATCGTCGATCCCCCCGACGGACGGATTCCTCCGCTCACGGCCGCGGCCCGGACACGCATCGGGCCCCCCGATCCGTTCCTCGAGACCGGCATTCAAGGCATCGTCAACGCCAGGCAGCGAACGCGCAGCAGCTTTGACGGTGACGGGACGTTCGAGAGCGTCGCAGACCTCAGCCTCTGGGACCGCTGTATTACGCGCGGGCTTCCGGGCGCGATGATGCCGCACATCCTCGGCAACTCGTACGAGATCGTCCAGGCGCCCGGAGTCGTCGCCATTCGTTACGAGCTCGTGCACGACGCCCGGGTGATCCCGCTCGATCGACGGCCGCACGCAGCCAGGGCCATCGAGCTGGACATGGGCGACCCGCGCGGCCACTGGGAAGGCAGCACGCTGGTCGTCGAGACGACCAACTTCAAGGACCGCAGCACCTACAGGAACGCGATTGCCGCCACCCTGCGCCTCGTCGAACGTTTCACGCGCACGGCGCCGGGCAGGATCGAGTGGACCGTCACCGTGAGCGACCCGTCGACCTGGACGAAGCCCTGGACGTTCTCGATGCCTCTCACGATGAACGATGCCGAGCCGGTCCTCGAATTCGCCTGCCACGAAGGCAACTACGC
>DASTDQ010000902.1:0-4068 GCA_035710305.1 Vicinamibacterales bacterium
GACCGGTCGCCGCTCATCCCGGTGGATCGGCTCCGCCGCGACCCTCACCTCGAGATGCACACGAGGGGCGGCTGATCTCTGGTCCTTCGTTCTTGGTCCTTGGTGCCCGGTCCGTCCATGGTCCCCGCCACGTTGCCGGCATCGCCAGCCGCCTGGAGCAGCTTCAGGCGCCAGTTGGTCAACCGCCGTTGCTCTGTATTCGTCATCGGGTCTCCACTCTAAGGTTTTTGAGCTTAGAACGGAGAGCTGGAGGTCACCTCTGTCCCGTGATTTCACATAGGACGGACGAAGGACTGAGGACCAAGGACGGACGAAGGACTGAGGACCAAGGACGGACGAAAGGACTGCGGACCTAGGACGGACCAAGCACCAAGCACCAAGGACCAAGGACCAGGGATCTACCCCTCGCCCCAGATCGCTCTCAGGCGGGCGTCCCGTCCGCACGACCATCGATAGAAGCGGTACCGGACGGCGTTCTTCGTGTGGTAGTCCTGGTGGTACGCCTCGGCGGGATAGAACGTGCCGGCAGCCGAGATCCGCACGACGATCGTCGGCGTGAATCGCTGCTGGAGCCTGCGCTTGGACGTCGTCGCGGCCTCGCGCTGGGCGTCGGAGTGCACGAAGATCTCGGGCCGGTACTGGTCGCCGATGTCGCAGAACTGACGGTGCGACACGAAGAGGTCCACGTTGCGCCAGAAGTGATCGAGGAGTTGTTCGTAGGTGACAACCTTGGGGTCGAACAACACCTCCACGGCCTCGGCGTGGCGGGTTCCGCCCCGGGACACCTGCTCGTAGGTGGGGTTGGGTGTGGTTCCGCCCGTGTAGCCGGACGTCGTGGACACCACGCCCTTCACCTTGTCGAAGTCGGCTTCCGTACACCAGAAGCACCCGCCCGCGAAGGTCGCCTTCTGGAGTTCCGGCTTTGCGGCCGGCTGTCCGGCGCCGGCCATGCACGCGAAACCGAGCACGAGAAGCGTGGCAAGTGTCCTCAAGAAATGACTCCCGACCCCATTACAAATTTGAGTGCGAGCCCGTTGATGCAGTAGCGAAGGCCCGTGGGCCTGGGTCCGTCGTCGAACACGTGGCCGAGGTGACCGCCGCACCGGGCGCAGTGTACTTCGGTCCGAACCATCAGAAAGCTTCGATCGACGCTCGTCCCCACGGCGGCGTCGAGCGGTTTCCAGAAACTCGGCCATCCGGTCCCGCTCTCGAACTTCGTCTGCGACGAAAACAGCGGATGACCGCAGCCCGCGCAGACGAAGGTCCCGGAACGCTTCTCGGCGTTCAGTGGGCTCGTGAACGCCCGCTCGGTGGCGTGCCCTCGCAGAACCCTGTACTGATCCGGGGTCAGCGCCGCACGCCACTCGCCGTCGCTCTTGCGGATCGGAAACAGCTGCTCGCCCGTCGCGCTCGTCTCCGTCGTACTGGCCAGCCAGAAGACGGCCGGCCCTGCGACGCCTGCGCCGACGAGGGCGACGATGACTTGACGTCTATTCATGGGCTCCGACCTGTTCCGCGTCTTCTTCTACCTTACCGCAACGAGGGGCCGTGGATCCTGAGCCATTGACGCGCGTCGCGGTAAGCCGGGCAGGCCGCCGCCACGAGCCGCCAGTATGCCGGCGAATGATCGAGCCGTTCGAGGTGCATGAGCTCGTGAACGATGACGTAGTCGCGAACCCAGGGAGGCATCACGACCAGCCGCCAGTTCAGGCAGATGTGCCCGTCGCGGCCGCAGGATCCCCAGCGCGTGCGTTGATTTCGAACGCTGACCCGCCGGACCGTGAGGCCAAGCTGTGCGGCAAGCTCGTACAGGCGGGACGGAAGCTCGACCTGCGCCTGCGCCTGCCCAGCCCTTCTGTCGAGGGGCGAGGTCGTCTCGCGCTGCAGCCGCTCGCGTTGACGCGCCACCCACTCGGTATGCCGCCGCGCGAACGAGTCGGCCTCGCGGCGTGAGCCGCCGCGCGGAATCGTCACGCGCACGCGGCCGTCGTGATCGACGCGCAGAAGGTAGCGCCGGGCTCGGCGGTGGCGGACGAAATACAACGGTGCGAGCCCCGCTTCGCGTGTCGGTGCAAACCCGGCTGCGCCTGTCGGTGCGGGATCGCTGAAAGGCAGACCGAGCTGCACGATCGACAGGATACCCGATTCCGCCGCCTCGGCCCACCAGCGCCGCCCCGCGACGAGCCACTTGACACGACGTCATGCCTGTATGTTATTTCTATAACACATCTGCGAGGTACATAACACATGCCCCAGGGCCTGCACGCCACCCTGACCAGGCGTGAGCGGCAGATCATGGACGTGCTCTTCCGCCGCGGCCGGGCGACGGCCGCCGAGGTGATGGAGGAGCTGCCGGGCGCCCCCAGCTACTCCACCGTGCGGACGCAACTCAGGGTTCTCGAAGAGAAGGGGTACGCGCGTCACGAGGAAGAGGGCATTCGCTACGTCTACACGCCCGCGATCCGCCGCCACACGGCCCGCAAGGCCGCGCTCAAGCACCTGGTCGACACGTTCTTCGAGGGCTCGTCGGAAAAGGCGGTCGCTGCGCTGCTCGGCGGCGAGGCATCCCGCGTCTCGGCCGAGGAGCTGGACCGGATCGCCGAGCTGATCGCCAAGGCTCGAATCGTCGACCTGGCCCAGCGGGCCAAGAAAGACAACACCCGATGACCGCGAGCGCCAGGGACTGAGCGAAGCGGTGCGTCAGTGGGAGTTCAGCCCGACACTGCTGAACGGCGTTCCGGTTGAAACGAACATCCGGATCACGATGGAGTTCCAGTATCGCCCGCCGCGTTGACACAAGCTCGGCGGCCCAAGCCCAGCCGCCGCCGTGCGGCTATCATTGGGGCATGAGAACGCGCATTCGCATGCTCGCGGTCACGTCGGTCGCGTTGATCATGTTCTCCCTCCTCGTTCGTGCAGACGACTCGCCTGATTCGGCGGAGGCCAGCCGGATTCGAGAATCTGTGGTGATTCTGGAGGAAGCCATGTCGGCGCGGGATGCCGGGATTCCGGCGTCCATCATCAAGAAGGCCGAGGGTATCGCCGTCTTCCCGAGCCTGATCAAGGGCGGCTTCTTCTTCGGCGGGATGCGGGGCCGCGGCATCCTGAGCGCGCGAACCGCGGACGGCTGGTCGCCTCCCGCGTTCATGACGCTGACCGGCGGAAGCTTCGGGCTTCAGATCGGCGGTCAGGCAGCCGACATCGTCCTCGTCATCATGAACCGGCGCGGCCTCGAGCAGTTCGTCCGCAACCAGTTCAAGTTCGGCGCCGACGCGTCGGCGGCCGCAGGACCGGTCGGGCGCGACGCGCAGGCCACGACGGACCTGCAGCTGCGCGCACAGATCCTCAGCTATTCGCGAGCCAGGGGGCTCTTTGCCGGGGTCACCATCAACGGAAGCACCGTGCGCACCGACCGTGACGCCAACGAGCGTTTCTACGGCAAGAGCCTCGATGGCCCGGACATCGTGCTCGACGGCACGGGCATCGAGTTGCGAACGCCAGTCCCCGAGTGGGTGCAGGCGCTCGGCAAGCACGCTGCGCCCTGACGGGTACGCGACTGGTGACCGAAGTCGTTCGGGTCGATCCGGAGAGTCCGGATACAGGCGTCATCGAGCGCGCCGCCGGCTGCCTTCGAGCCGGGGGACTCGTCGCGTTTCCGACCGAGACGGTGTACGGCCTCGGCGTCCACGCGCTCGACCGCGCCGCGGTGCGGCGCCTGTTCGAAGCCAAGCAGCGGCCGTCCACCGATCCGCTCATCGTTCACGTCGGCTCAGTCGAGCAGCTCTCGTCCCTCGCCTCGTCCGTGCCCGAATCCGCCCGTGCGCTCGGCAGCCGCTTCTGGCCAGGACCTCTCACGCTCGTGCTTCCCCGTTTGCCGGCGGTGCCGGATGAAGTCACCGCAGGGTTGGATACCGTCGCCGTGCGCGTGCCATCGCATCCGATCGCCCGCGCGCTCATCGCGGCCGCTGCCGTTCCCGTCGCCGCGCCGAGCGCCAATCTCTTCTCCAGGCCGAGCGCCACGCAGGCGTCGCACGTGATCGAGGATCTCGACGGCCGCATCGACCTCGT
>DASTDQ010000903.1:0-5361 GCA_035710305.1 Vicinamibacterales bacterium
AGGCTGCACTTCGACTGGGACCCGGATGGCGCGTGCGGTGAATTCGACCAGGCCCTCGCGTTGAACCCGGCCTGGGTGGATGCGCACCACTGGCATTCGCACGCGCTCTGCGCCGCCGCCCGATTCCCGGAGTCGCTCGCAGCGTGCCGCCGGATCGTCGAGCTCGACCCGCTCAACCCGCTGATGCACGCCCACGTCGCATGGCACCACTACATGGCGCGCGACTTTGCCGAGGCCCTGGCGCAGGCAGAGCGCGTCGTGCGCATGGAGCCTTCTTTTCACTGGGGTCACTTCTTTGCCGGATGGGCGCTCGAGCGCCTTGGCCGCGGAGCCGAGGCGGTTGCCGCCTTGAAGGAGGCGGTGCGCTGTTCGGCGGGCAGCCCGGTGATGCTGGCCGGCCTCGGCCACGCACTGGCCGTCCTTCACGATCGGCGGGAGGCGCTGCGCACCGCGCGCGATCTCGAGCGGCTGCGCGGCGGTAAGGGGTTGTTCGCGTACGAGCTCGGCGTCATTTACGCGGCGCTGGCCGACGCGGACCACGCCTTTCCGTGGTTGACACGTGCGCTGCACGAGCGGTCCGGCTGGATGGCCTACCTTCGGGTCGACCCGCGCCTCGATGGTCTCCACGCCGACCCGCGCTTCGATCGCCTCGTCGCCGGCGCCGCTTCTCAGTCGGATAGCAAGCCCAGGAATTGACCGAACGGTCCGGCTGAAGCCGGACACTACGTGAGTCTCCCCGATCGCTGTACAATCCGCATTCCGCTCGTGAGCACCGAGTTCGATGTCCTTTTACCTTGACCGTGAAGGAGGAGTCGCCGTGGCGAAGAAATTGGCGCTAGCCGCAATCTGCCTCGCGTTCCTGGCCGGGAACGCGACGGCGCAGGACGCAAAGACCGTGATAGCCAACGCGCAGAAGGCGCTGGGCGATCCGAAGTCGGTCACCTATTCGGGATCCGCGAAGGACGTGGCGTTCCAGCAGTGCGGCGCCAACGCCGCCGCGATGGTCTGCCAGGGGACGCACAATCCGATGCGGCCGATCAGCAACTACGTCCGCGTCATCGATCTCTCGGCGCCCGCATCGCGTCACACGGGGGGGACCAACAACATCGGCGCCGGCGGCTCGACGGCGGTCGCGGCCGGAACGTTCTTCGCTCAGGTCACGTCGCAGCAGGCGGATGTGTCGGGGCCGTGGGCGCAATCGGTGGAGTTCTACTTGACGCCGTGGGGCTTCCTGAAGGGCGCCGCCGCCAACAACGCGACGGCGACCCGCCAGGGAGGCTTCACCGTCCTGACCTGGATTCCCACCGTGAAGGCGGCATCCGGAAAGGGCTACACGATCCACGGCTACGTGAACGGCAAGAACCTGATCGAGCGCGTCGAGACGTGGCTCGGTGACAACATCATGGGCGACATGCACATCGTCGCCACCTACACGGGCTGGAAGGACTTCGGCGGAGCGATGGCGCCGTCGAAGATCGTGCAGACCCGCGGCGGGTGGCCCTTCTTCGAAGTGGACGTCACGGCCGCGAGGACGAATCCTTCCGACCTCGCATCGCTCGCGCCTGCACCGGCAGGCCGCGGCGGAGGTCCTGGTGGCGCACCGGGCGGCGCGGGCCGTGGCGGTCCGGGCGGCCCCCCGCCAGCATTGACGGTGACGAACGAAAAGCTCGGCGACGGGTTGTACAGGCTGAGCACGGGAGGCGGCAGTTACGACTCGCTGATCGTGGAGTTCAGAGACCACGTCATGATGCTCGAGGCTGGACAGTCGCCGGCCGGTGGGCCGGCCGACGCGCGTGCTCTCGCGTATATCGCCGAAACGAAGAAGCTCATCCCGAACAAGCCGATCCGCTACATCATGAACTCGCACCCGCACTCCGATCACACCGGCGGGCTGCCGGCGATGGTGGCCGAGGGCGCGACGATCGTCACGCACAGGAACAACGAGGCGTTCTTCGAGAAGGCGCTCAACACGCCGCGAACGCTGCTCGACGACACGCTCGCGAAGAACCCGAAGAAGGCGCGGGTCGAGGCCGTAGGGGACAAGAAGGTCTACTCGGACGGCACGCGGACAGTGGAGATGTACCACGTCCCCGGGGCTCCGCACTCGAACGGCCTGCTCGTCGCCTGGTTCCCGAAGGAGAAGATTCTGTTCCAGGGCGACTTCTCGCTTCCCGGTAAGCAAGGTGAGCCGGCAAACGACCACGTCATGGCGCTGGCGCCGGTCGTCAAGAAGCTCAATCTCGATTTCGAGCGGTATATCAACGTCCATGCCTCCGCGGCGCCGCAGACGAAGGCGGAATTCTGGGCGGCGGTGGACGCGAGAACGAAGAAGTAGCAACACTGTGACGACGGCGGTCCTCGTGGCCGCCGTCCGTCATGCCCCGCCGCGTGCCTGGTGTTGACAGGCGACACCAGGGAGCATTAGTGTCGATATCCGACACCATGCCTCGACACACGATCCCCGATTTGCTGCCGGGCACGCTCGACCTGCTCATCCTCCGCACGCTGCAAACCAGCCCCTTGCACGGCTGGGCCATCTCGGAGCGCATCCAGCAGATCTCCCAGGACGTGCTGCAGGTCAACCAGGGCTCGCTCTACCCGGCGCTGCATCGCCTCGAGCACCAGGGCTGGATCGAGGCGGAGTGGGCCGTCTCAGAGCTGGGCCGGCGGGCGAAGTACTACCGGCTCACGCCCTCCGGGCGCAGGCAACTGGCGGTCGAAGCCACCGAGTGGGAACGCATGTCCACGGCGATCGGTCGCGTGATGAAACTGGCGTGACCCGATGAACGCCCGCGACCTGCTCCTGCGGATTCGCGCGCTGTTCCGTCCCCGCCGTGCCGAGCGCGAGCTCGACGAGGAGCTCGCGTTTCATGTCGAGCGCGAAATGCAGAAGCACCTCGCCAACGGCCTGAGCCCTGCGGACGCTCGCGCCCGCGCGCTGGCGCGCTTCGGCTCCGTGCCGCTTGCCGCCGATCAGTGCCGGGACGCCCGCGGCACCGGATTGATCGACGACCTCACGCGCGACATCTTCTACGCCTTCCGCACGTTCCGCCGCGCGCCGCTCGCGGCCCTCACCATCGTCGCCACCGTCGGCCTCGGCCTCGGGATGGTGTGCGTCGTGTTCATGGTCTACAACACCATCTATCTTCGTACCGACGCGGTGAGCAACCCCGGCGAGCTGTTCGTCGTGGAGCGTGTGCCGGGCGCCGACTCCAGCAGGAGGGTCTGGATCCCGTTCACGCAGCGCGAGTACGACGCGTTGCGGCGCGAGACGGGCGTCTTCACCGATGCCGTCGCCATCGTGCGTTCAGTCCGGACACGCATCGAGGGGCGGCGGGTCACGTCCTCTCTCGTCTCGGGCAATTTCTTTCAGGTACTCGGAGTCCAGCCGGTGCTTGGACGCCCCCTGATGCCGCCAGACGACGAGGCCTCTTCCGGGAAGCCGGTGATCGTGCTCAGCCACAGGGGGTGGAGCAAGCTGTTCCCGGGAGACTCCACGGTGATCGGCCGTTCCGTCCGCGTCAACGGCCGGCCGTACGAGATCGTCGGCGTCATGCCCGAGGAGTTTCGCGGGCTGGGAATCCTGCCGCCCGACTACTGGGCTCCGCTTGCGCTCTCGGCGCAATTCCACGATGTCGACAGCGGGAAAGAGCGCGAAGGCATCGTTGAGGTCGTCGGCAGGCTGAAACCAGGAACGTCTCCGGAGGCAGCGGCCGCTGCGCTCACGATCTGGGCGTCAGCACAAGTCGATCTCAGGACGATCCCCGGAGGGCGCCTCTCCGTCAGGCTGAGGCCGGGCCAGGGCACCATCGTGACCGATCTGGAGTCGCTGCTCGTCTTCTCCCCGATCTTCTTCGCTTTCGGCCTGATCCTGATGATCGGCTGCGCCAACGTCGCGAACCTGCTGCTCGCACGGGGTGTGTCGCGCCAGCGGGAAATCGGCACGCGGCTCTCGCTCGGCGCGTCACGTCAACGCGTCATCCGGCAGCTTCTCACCGAGAGTGTCCTTCTCGGGCTCGCAGCGGCGGCATGGGGCCTGGCGGTTTCGCGTTTCGCCGTGGAGAGCGCGCTGCGTGCCGTGACCTCGCTGCTGCCCCCAATGCTCCTCGAGGTGGATCTCACCCAGTGGGCCCCTGCCATCGACTGGCGGATCTTCGTGTTCCTGGCTGTGGGCGCCATCGTCTCGACGGCATTCTTCGGGCTTGCGCCCGCGCTGCAAGCCACTCGGCTCGATCTCGTGCGGACGATGCGCGGAGAGGTGGCGAACGCGCGCCCCGCCCGCGCACGGCATGCGCTGATCGCCGTCCAGGTCGGCGCCTCGGCCCTCCTTCTGATCTGCTCCGTCGTCTTCCTGCGAGGAGCCTTTGACGCCTCGACCGTGGATCCCGGGGTGCGCACGAGCGACACGATCACTGTCGCGATTCCCAACGAGCGGCGGCGCGCCGCGCTGCTCCAGGCACTGGCGGCCCATACGTCGGTTGCGGCCGTCGCCGCGTCGTCTCGGCCGACGCTTGCGGTGGCAGCAACGTCCGGTTCCGCCGAGGCGGACCTGTCGCACCGAATGGCTGTGGACCAGACGCCCGTATCGCCGGAGTACTTCGACGTGCTCGGTATCGATCTCGTGAGGGGACGCAGCTTCACGCAGGCGGAACGCAGCCTGGAATCGGGAGTGGCGATCGTGACCGAGACCGCCGGGCGCCGGCTCTGGCCGGATCGCGATGCTGTCGGCCAGATCGTACGCCTCGAGACGGTGCCATCGGGTGTGCGTGTCACGTCGTCGGTCTCGTCCGCCGACGCGCGCAACGCGAGGGTGGAGCAATCGCGTGCGTACGCAATTGTCGGCGTCGTGCGCGATGTGGGGGGCGGTCTTAGAGTACCCGACCTGTTCAATTTCCGAGGCGTGTACGTGCCGACCGGTCCCGAGCAGCCCGGGACCTCGCTGACGCTTCGCGTCCGCGGCGACCCTGAACGCGTGCGTGTGACACTGCTCGACGAGCTCACGAGCGTCGATCCCGGTCTCGGCACGATCAACACGATGCAGTCGATCGCCGGCATGCAGATGTACATCATGCGGATCTTCTTCTGGGTGACGGTCGTACTCAGCGGGCTGGCGCTTCTCCTGACCTTGTCCGGCCTCTTCAGCGTGCTGTCGTACGTCGTCGCGCACCGCGCCAAGGAGATCGGCGTGCGCATGACGCTCGGCGCGACGACCGGAAATGTTGCCGGGCTGGTGCTGTCACACACGGCGCGGTCGGTCGGCGTCGGTCTCGTGGCCGGCGGCGGACTGGCAGCCGCCCTGGCGACCGTCCTGATGGCCACACCCGCTGCCTCGGAGATCGGAGGCCTGGTCCGCGTGTTCGA
>DASTDQ010000904.1:0-3374 GCA_035710305.1 Vicinamibacterales bacterium
TGCTGGCCGCGTCTGCCCCGGCGAGCGCCCAGGATTTTCCGAGAGTCGACGTATCAGGTGGATATCAGGGCATGATCGCCGACGAGGAGTTCTTTACGACAGGCTGGTACTTCGATGTCGCCGGCAATGTTACGTCGCTAATTGGCATCGTTTTCCAGGTGGGCGGGAACTCCAAGTCCTTTTCGGAGACGAACACCTTCACCGACCCTGGGTTTCCGCCCTTTGTTCCAGCGACGACTATCACTGACATCGTGGATGAGGACTTCAGCCTGAACCAGTACATGGGCGGTGTCCGCCTCAACGCTCGCGGCGGGAGGGTCACTCCCTTCGGTCAGTTCCTCGTCGGGGTCGTGAAGTCGTCGTCGGAAGGGACCTTCACTTCGACCATAACCTTTACGCCCCCGTCCCCTGCCTTCCCCCCCATATTCGAGTCAGAGTCCTTTTCCGACACGTCAACAGACTTCGCGATCCAGGTGGGCGGCGGTGTGGACATCCGGATTGCCGGTGGATTCGGCATCCGTGCCGGGGGGGACTATCTCCGCGTCTCTGGCGAGGAGGAAGCGGTCAACATGTTCCGGTTCGCCGTGGGCGCCCTTTACAGCTTCTAAGCTGAATCACTCGCGGGACAATGCGACTCTGGAGGCACGAGGGCCCAGAGTCGCCTACTCGCAGGTCGGGCTGACGGCCTGGATCGACTGCACGTTCAGGGCTCCGTTGCCCCCCTCCATCAGCGACGCCCGCACCGACATCCGGTAGCCGGCGTATTTGTCGAGCGACGTCAACACGTACATCAGTGTGTATTCGCGGTTGCCGAGCGCTGCCTTGGCGTCCACGGGCCGGTTGCCCAGCACGCGCACGGGGCGCGAGCCCTTGACGAGCCTCCAGTTGTTGTCCGGGCCGCGCGGAGCGAGACATCCGACCACGTGGGCGAAGCTGCCAACGGGCAGCTCGCCCGGGCCTTCCTTCCTGACGATCGCCACGCCGGCGCTCGACGCCTCGGTCAACTCAGTGGCGCCGGCCGGGAATCCGTTCGCGTCCAGCATGAACGCGACGATGTCGGCGTACGTGCTCGCGCCCAGGGTGCCCTTGAGCGAGCCGTCCTCGGAATGCGGCATGTTTCGGCTGATCTGGCCGAGCAGGTAGTCGAGAGGGGCCTCCTGGTAGTCGGTCCAGAAGCGGTTTCCCTGGAGTGCCTTGTACTCGGCCCCCTGAAGATCGGCGCCGTGGCAGGTGGCGCAGTGCTCGCGATACGAGAGCCGCCCGCGCTCGGCCTGCGCCCTGGTGAAGACACCATCCCAGATGCCTCTGGCCGCACGGCCGCCCGGCGACTGCGAGCTTTCGAGGACGATTGAAGACGCGGCGATGACCAAGAACAGGGTAGAGAGGCGCGACATGGATCAGCATGATAGCGTCACATTAGTGTCACGCGCGCGCCCCTTTCCGTAATCCGATTCGGCGCCTGCTCAGACGCTCGACCACCCGGTGCTCCAGATTTCCGAACAGTTTTCGATCGTGGAATCCAGGCTCGTTGCGGAACGGACTTTGCGCCTGGACTTGTCTCCATCATGGCTTTTGCCGGTCTCGGCTCCGACCTCGCCATCGACCTCGGCACGGCCAACACCTGTGTCTTCGCGCTCGGCCGCGGAGTGGTCGTCAGCGAGCCATCCCTGATCGCGTTTCACACGACCACGGGCGCGATCGAGGCCGTCGGCGACGACGCGAGGGAGATGCTGGGGCGGACACCAGGGCACCTGCGCCCTGTCCGGCCAATCCGGGACGGCGTGATCGCCGACTTCGACGCCGCCGAAAAGATGCTGAACCATTTCATCCGCAAGACGTGCCGACACGTCGGGGGCTGGGCTCGTCCCCGGGTCGTCATCGGCGTGCCGGCGGAGATCACTCCCGTCGAGCGGCGCGCGGTGAAGGACAGCGCGTACCGCGCCAAGGCGAGCGAAGTGTTCCTGGTGGACGAGCCGATGGCAGCCGCCGTCGGCGCGGGGCTGCCGATCGGCGAACCCGCGGGCAACATGATCATCGATGTCGGCGGCGGAACCACCGATATCGCCGTGATCTCGCTGGCAGGCGTCGTCATCGGCCGCTCGGTGCGCGTGGCGGGCGACGCGTTCGATACGGCGATCACCACGCACCTGAAGAAGAAGCACGAGGTACTCATCGGCGAGCGGACGGCCGAGGAAATCAAGCTCCAGATCGGCTCGGCCACGGCGCTCGAGAAGCCGCTTTCGATGGAAGTCAAGGGGCGCCATTTCGCCAGGGGCGTCCCGGTTCGGGTGAAAGTGTCCGACGCAGAGATCCGCGAAGCGATCTCCGAGCCGCTGACCACGATCCTGAAGGCCATCCGGGAAACGCTGGATCAGATTCCACCGGAGCTCTCGGCGGACATCTTCGATCGGGGGATCGCACTGTGCGGCGGCGGGGCGCTTCTCCGCAATCTCGATCGCCGCATCAACCAGGAGACGCAGCTGCCGGTCAAGATCGTCGATCAGCCGCTCTCCGCCGTCGTGATCGGCGCCGGGAAGATGCTCTCCGACAAGGCGCTGCTGAAAAAGCTGGCCGCCTGAGACCGAGCTTCTTCCGTGTCGCCGCGCGGTGGCAGCAGGTAGAGCGTCATCGCGAAGATCAGATAGACCATCAGCACCAGCACGCCGACGAACCATGCAGAGCGGCCGCTGTTGGTCACGAGCGACGCCGTCATCGTCGCGATGAACATCATCACCACCGCGCCGGGCCAGAACTGCAGGCTCATAGGGGTCGGACCGAGGACATAACTGATCAGGACGAGTGCCGGCGCCACGAAGAGCGCAATCTGGGCTGCGCTTCCGAGAGCGATGCCTACACTCAGATCCAACCGGTTCTTGCGCGCACCTGAAAACGCCGAGGCCATTTCCGCTGCAGCGCCAACCAGCGCCACCACGATGAAGCCCACGAAGGCGGGCGTCATCCCCAGTTCGAGCGCCGCGCCCTGCACCGACTCGACGAAGATCTCGCTCACCAGCGCAACGAGGATGGTGACCCCGGCCAACGTAGCCAGTCCCAGCCCGAGCGGCCACGGGGCCTCGTCGCCTTCGCCGTGCCCGACGCTTCCGAAGATCTCCCGATGCGTCTTCAACGAGAACAGCAGGCCCAAGCCATAAGCGGCAATGAGGAGCACAGAGAGCCCGACGCTCAGGCGTTGCGCAAAGGCGGGCGCCTCGTCGACTTGACTGACGACCGAGGGAACGAGCAGGGCGACGGTCGCGAGAAACAGCAGGCCGGCCTGGAGCCGGGCGTTGACCCTGTTGAATTCCTGGATGTGATACTTGAGCCCGCCGAGCAGGAACGACATGCCGAGCATGAAGAGGGTGTTGGCGACGATG
>DASTDQ010000905.1:0-3521 GCA_035710305.1 Vicinamibacterales bacterium
GCGGGCGACGATCTTGCGCGTGAACTGCAGGGTCGCCAGCGCCTGGTTGACGTTCCTCCCGCGGATCAAGTCGCAGACCAGGCCCGCCTTCTGCGCCGAGGTCCGAATGCCGCGCGCCGTTGCCTGTGCTTCAAGCATGAAAGCCCTCTAGTGGACTGTATCCACTGAAGGAGTACCAGTCACAACCGGCCTCCGATTGCGAGTCCGGCCGCGACAACGGAGCGGCCGGAGTAATCCTCGAAAGACATACCACTAGGTCTTGGCCGGCGGAGCCGAGGCGGCCGGCGCCGCGGCCGCTCCCGCCGGCGCTCCTGCCGCTGCCGCCGCCGCGACAGCCGCTGCCTTTTCCGTCTTCGTCGTGTGCCCCTTGAAGAGGCGCGTCGGCGCGAACTCGCCGAGCTTGTGGCCCACCATGTTCTCGGTCACGTACACGGGGATGAACTTCTTCCCGTTGTGGACCGCCATCGTGTGCCCCACCATCTCCGGCACGACAGTCGACCGGCGGGACCAGGTCTTCACGACCTTCCTCTCGTTGGCGCGATTCATCGCCTCGATTTTCTCGAGGAGCGCTGTCTCGACGAACGGGCCCTTCTTGACTGAACGACTCATATCTGATCCTTGTCAGGCCTCGGGGCCCAGGCCTCGGGCCTCAGCAGACATCAGGCTGGGGCCTGGCCCAGCCCTGAGCCCTGAGGCCTGAGCCCTGGGGCCTACTTCGGTCTCCGCTGTATGACGAACCGATCGGTCTGCTTCCGCCGGCGCGTCTTGTAGCCTTTGGTCGGCTGTCCCCAGGGCGACACCGGGTGCCGGCCTCCCGAGGTCTTGCCCTCTCCGCCGCCGAGGGGGTGATCCACCGGGTTCATCGCCACGCCGCGCACGTGCGGCCGCTTCCCGAGCCAGCGGCTGCGGCCGGCCTTTCCGATCGACACGTTCTCGTGATCGAGGTTCCCGACCTGGCCGATCGTCGCGACGCACTCGACGTGAATCTTCCTGAGCTCGCCCGACGGCATCTTGACCGAGGCGTACTCGCCTTCGCGCGCAACGAGTTGGACCCATGACCCGGCACTGCGCGCGATCTGACCGCCCTTGCCGGGTCGCAATTCAACGTTGTGAATCTGCGTGCCCAGCGGGATGTTCTTCAAGGGCAGGCAGTTCCCCGGCAGAATATCGATGTTGTCGCCCGCCAGCACCGTATCCCCGACCTTCATGCCCATGGGCTGCAGGATGTACCGCTTCTCGCCATCCGCGTAGGTCACCAGCGCGATTCGCGCCGATCGATTGGGGTCGTACTCCACCGTCTCGATCTTGCCGGGGATGTTCTTCTTGTCCCGCTTGAAGTCGATGATGCGGTACAGGCGTTTGTGTCCGCCGCCGCGCCACCAGGACGTCAGCTCGCCCTGATTGTTGCGGCCACCCGAGCGATGCAGGTTCTCCGTCAAGGGGCGGTATGGCTCACTCGTCGTGATCTCGTCGAAGGTCAGCGACGTCTTGCCCCTCAGACCCGGCGATGTCGGGTTGTATTTGCGAATCGGCATGTTCTACGCTCCCTGCAGGAAGTCGGGAAGCTTCTCGCCCTCACGCAGCTTCACGTACGCCTTCTTCCAGTCCGAGCGCCGGCCGACCGAGCGGCCCTGACGCTTTTCCTTACCGTGCGCAAGCGCGGTGCGCACGCTTGCCACTTTTGATCCGAGCAGCTGTTCGACCGCGCGGCGGATGTCGATCTTGTTCGCCTTCATCGCCACCTCGAACACGAGCGTGTTGGTCCCCTCGCGCATCACGGTGGTCTTTTCGGTGATGACCGGCCGAACGATGACGTCAGTCAGCTTCATACGTGCCTACCAGAGCGCTTCCTGCAGCTTTTCGATCGCTGCCCGCGTCAGGACGACCCGGCGCGTGTCCACCACGTCCCGGGCGCTGACGCGGTTGCTCGCGACGAGCCGCACACCCTCGATGTTCCGGATCGAGAGCGTCAGCCGGTCCTCGGGCTTCACGTCCACGAGCAGCGCCTTTCCGTCCACGCCGAGCCGCTTCAACATCTCGGCCGCAGCCTTCGTCTTGATCTCGGCCACGCTCAGTGCGTCCACGACGATGACCGCGCCGTCGCGGAGCTTCTGGCTCAACGCGGCGCGCAGCGCGCCCTTTTCGACTTTCTTCGGCAGCTTGTACTCGTAGCTGCGAGGCTGCGGGCCGAACACCGTGCCGCCCTTCCTCCAGAGCGGGTTGCGGATCTCGCCCACGCGCGCCCGGCCGGTCCCCTTCTGGCGCCACGGCTTCTTGCCGGAGCCGCTGACGGCTGCGCGAGTCTTCGTCGCGTGCGTGCCGCGACGATCCGCCGCGTTGCTGCGCACGACCGATTCGTGAATCAGATCGGTCTTGATGCGCCCGCCGAAGACGACGTCGCTCAGGTCGAGCGTGCCGACCTTCTCGTTCTGCGAATTCACCACATCGACAGTCATAGCTTTACACCAGGCCTCAGGGCCCAGGGCTCAGGCCTCAGGCCTTCTTCCCCTTCTTCTTGGCCGGCTCCGCCTGCGCCACCTTGATGGCCTTGGCCGCGACCGCCTTACGGATCACGACCACGCTGTTCGGCCCCCCGGGCACGGCGCCTTCGACCAGGAGCAGGTTGTTCTCCGCGTCCACGCGCAGCACTTTCAGGTTGCGAACCGTCACGCGATCGGCGCCCATGTGGCCGCCCATCCGCATTCCCTTTACGACTCGCGAGGGATACGACGAGGCGCCAATCGAGCCCGGCGCGCGGTGAAACATCGACCCGTGCGTCGCGCGGCCGCCCTTGAAGTGGTGCCTCTTGACGACGCCCTGGAAGCCTCGCCCGCGGCTCGTGCCGATCACGTCCACGCGCTCGCCGTCGGCGAAAATCGAGACGCTCACCTGATCGCCCGGCTTGAGCGGATCGCCGCCCCCCTTGAGCTGCACCTCGCGGCGCACCCTCGTCGGCGGGACCCCGGCGGCCTTGAAATGCCCTTGCGTCGCCTTGTTCTCGCGCGTCGGACGCGCGTCGACCAGACCGATCTGGACGGCCTCGTAGCCGTCCGACGTCACCGTCTTCACCTGTGCGACGACGCACGGTCCGGCTTTGAGGACGGTCGCCGGGTGCACGACACCGTCAGCGTCGAACAGCTGCGTCATCCCGACTTTCCTGCCGATGATGCCTGTTACCATGTCGATGACTCTTGCATTGTTGATTTCACGATCTTTGATTTGTGAATCGTTGTTGATTAGTGAAAGTTGATTGCTGATCTATTGGTTGATTCAACAATCCGAAACCACCAATCGACAACCAATCACCAATCAAAGATCACCAATCTCCAATGCTCTACTTGCCATGCTCCTTCCCAAACGCTTTGATCTCCACATCAACCCCTGCGGGCAGATCGAGCTTCATCAGCGCGTCCACCGTCTGTGGCGTCGGCTCGAAGATGTCGATGAGCCGCTTGTGCGTCCGGATCTCGAACTGCTCCCGCGATTTCTTGTCCACGTGCGGCGAGCGGAGCACCGTCCAC
>DASTDQ010000906.1:0-4885 GCA_035710305.1 Vicinamibacterales bacterium
GCGTCGTCCGACCCGGCGGGGTCTGGCTTCTGTGGGATGAACATCAACCCTGTCAGCGTCAGGGGCGGCGGGGTGACTATGTCGGCGCTGGCAGGCCTTCTCGTGGCGGCCACGGAGCGCCTGGTGATCGATCGCACCGGACTGACGGGCAACTGGGACCTCGATGTGAAGTACACACCCGATCGGTCGCAGATTCCCCCGGGCGTCGAGCCGCCGGTGCCGATCGATTGGAACGGCCCGTCGCTGTTCACCGCGATCGAGGAACAGCTCGGGCTGAAGCTCCGTCCCGCGCGCGGGCCGGTCGAAGTGCTCGTCATCGACTCGGTTCAGCAGCCCACACCGAACTGAACTGAGATGTCGGGAGTCGGGCGGCCCGCCTGAGATGGCCATCTGTCTACATGACAGTGACCAGTTCGTCGGCGGCCGTTGATTCGAGAACCGCGCCGTCGTCATTCCTTGCCTGACGCCACGGTCCGCGAGATATCATGCCCCATCATGGATACGAGCCGCACGTCAGCGCTGACACCTGACGCGCGCCCATCAGGGAACATATCTTGCCGAACAGCTTCACCACCCGCTTCATCCGCCAGGAACCGGCGGCTGCGCAGACGAGCAGCTTCCATTTCGAGAAGCCATCAGGATTTCAGTTCACGGCCGGCCAGTACATCGACCTGATGTTGCCGCTGGCCGATGTGCCAGAGAGGGACAGAGTACACACCTTCTCGATCTCGAGCGCACCCTACGAGGACCACATCGCCGTCACCACCAGGCTGCGAGACAGTCCCTTCAAGCGAACCTTGCGCGGCCTGACGCCGGGCGACGCCGTCGAAGTCGAGGGCCCGTACGGCACGTTCGTGGTCTCGCGGGACACACCCCGGCCTGTCGCCTTCGTGATCGGCGGAGTGGGCATTACACCCGCGATCAGTATCATCAAGCAGGCTGCCCGGGACGCCGAGCTGGCCGATATCTATCTGTTCTATTTCAACAGAAGCCAGGCGGAGGCGCCGTTTCTCGCGCCATTGACCCGCCTTCAGTCGGAGCATGCAGGATTCCATCTCATCGCCGCCATGACCGACGAGCCGTCCTGGAACGGTGAGAAGGAACGCGTCAGCATCGACATGCTCCGCCGGTACCTCGACCCGCTCAGCACGTCCTTCTTCATGTCGGGACCGCCCGGCATGGTGACCGCCGTCCGAGAGCTGCTGGCGTCGAACGGCGTTCCGAAAGCTCAAATCTTCTTCGAAAACTTTGCAGGCTACTGAGAGTGGGTCCGCTGAATGCCGCCTCTTCGCCGCTCTGCTCGCTCGGCCTCTGGGCTGGCCGTGTCACGGGCGCCATCGTCGGCCGGCCGCGCGAAGTCGCTGCGATTGAAGAGGAGCTGGCCGCTGTCGATCGCGGGCTCACCTGTCTGACCCTCGAAGGCGAGCCAGGCATCGGCAAGACGCGCCTGCTGCTGGCGGTTGACGCCATGGCACGCGCGCGAGGCTTCGTGTCGATTGCGGTGACGGCCGACGAGGAGATCCGGGGACCGTTTCTCCTGGCACGCAGCATCTTCGCCTGCCCGAGAATCGAAGAGGCGCACGCGAGCGATGCTCGAGAGGCCATCGATCGGTTGACCGGTGCATTGACCGACCGGGACGATCCGGCACTGGCCAGTCTCCCGCCCGATCAGAAGCTTCTGCGCATCTTCGATCTTGCGGCGTTGGCGCTCCGGCTGCTGGCAAATGAGCGTCCCGTCGTCGTGATCGTCGACGACCTGCAGTGGGTGGACGGGGACAGCCTTCGACTGCTCCGCTACGTGGCGCGCGCCGACGCCTCGAGTCGAATCCTGCTCGTGGTCGCGATCAGGCCGTCGGAAGTGGCGTTTGTCAACGAGGCCGTCACGCTCCTTGCGGACCTGGAACGAATGGGGCTGGTTCGGCGGCTGAAGCTGAAGCGATTCACCCAGTCGCAGTCGGCCGAGTTCCTTCAGCAGGCGTTCGCCGGTCCAATCCAGCCCGCCAGTGCCGCCGTCATGCACGCTCAGGCGGAAGGCGTGCCGTTCGTGCTGTCCGAGCAGGCACACGTCTATCGCGACTCGGGCCTTATCCGGCAGATCGACGGCGTGTGGACGCTCGCGCCGAACGCGGAGCGGCTGCTTCCGTCGGCCGTCCGAACGCTCATCGAGCGTCGGGCCGTGCGTCTCCCGGAGAAGACGAAGATTGTCCTCGCGGAGGCAGGGGTTCTGGGACGCATGTTCAGCCTCCGAGACCTCGCAGAAGTCAGGCACCGGCTCGGTGAAAGCGACGGCCTCGGCGAGCTGGCCGAGGCCCTGGAGCCGGCGGTCGCCGCCGGGCTCGTGATCGAGCAGCCAAAGGATTCGCCCGCCGACTACAGCTTCACGCACGATCAGATCCGAGAATCGCTGGTTGTCGGGCTCGCGTCATCCCGCCAGCGGGCCATCCACGGAGCCATCGTCGACATCCTGATGGGTGGCAGCGGCGAGCCGTTGAGAGAAAGCTTGTCTCTCCTCAGCCAGCACGCGTTGGCGGCGGGGCGAACCGACCTCTGTTTGCGTTTTTCAATCGAAGCGGCGCGAGCGGCTCTGGAGGCCAAGGCCCCGGAGGAGGTTCTGAGCCTCGTTCATCGAGCCCTGCCCGTGGCATCGGCTGCGCAGGACCGGGTGCGTCTGCTCTGCCTGCAGGATGACGCCTTCAACATGCTGCGCCGGCAGGATCAGCGCCTGGAAACGCTCTCCGAGCTCGGAGCCCTGGCCGAGGCGTTGGCCGACCCTCACCTGGCGCATGATGTCCAGCTGCGCCGTGCGGCGGCACTGCGCTTGTCGCGCGATGAAGAGAGCGCAGCCGAGATCGCGCGCAGGGTTCTCGAGTCCGCCGCCAGGCAGGGTGACGACGCGGCGGAGCTGGCGGCGTGCCTCGAACTCGGGCAGGACTTGCTCAAGTCCGAGCTGGGTGCCGGATTCGTTTCCTCACCTACCGAGACAGACCTGGAAGGCGCCGAGCAGGCGTACACGCGGGCGACTGTCCTAGCCGCGCGATTGCCCGATGACTCGATGCTCGCGGCAGCCAGCCGGGAACTCGGTACCATTGCCGTGTCCCGTCTTCGTATGCGGTTCATCTCCGCCATGGAGTCCGGCGCGTACGTTCCCCTCTTGCAGCGGGTTGCGTCCGGCGAGCACTTCGGCGACATCCTCCCAACCCTCCCCGGCGTTTCCGAACGCGTGGCCGAGGCCAAAGGCTGGTTCCAGCGCGCATTGGAGATCTATGAGCGCCTTGGGGACCGCCAGGGCGCCATGACGACGATCATCGCGATGGCGATCGCCAGTTGGGGGCCCGAGATCCATGTCGCGGGCTCAGCCAAGCGAATCGAGGAGATTCGCCGTTTGATGGCGAGACTGAAATCGCTGACCAAGGAGAGCGATCGTGCGCTCGCAAACGCACAGATGCTGTTTGGATCGCATGTCTACGCGATGGCCAAAGGCATGCCCGACGTCGCCATCGCCAAGGGTGAGGAAGCGTACCGCGCGGCGCGTGGGATCGGTGAACGGTCGCTCGAGTTCGCCGCAGCGGGCCGGACGGCCCTCGCCAACGCGCACGTGGATCGGAAGACTGAAGCCAGGAAATGGTTGGATCTCGCCGCGGCCGTGGTCACCGCTTCGCCGACGCCGGGACGAGCACGCCGGATTGAACTCTGGCGCGGCGCCGTTCTGGCCCGAGCGGGCGACGCCGCCGGCATGCAGCAGCATCTCGAACACTCCGCCCGGCTGGCCGCCGAACAGGATCTTCCGGCGGCGCGCTGCGAGGCGCTGGCGCTCCTCGCGATCGAAGCGGCTCGACTTGGACGCGCGCGTAGCGACGACGCGTTGCTGTCGCTCGCGGAACGGTCCGCCGAGGATGTGTTGCGCGAGTGCTCGTCCTTGCCGGGCCACCCTCAGTGGCCGAGCCAGGCGCTCGCGGCCAGGGCGACCGTCGCCCTGGCCAGAAACGATCTGAAGATCGCCGTGGAATTCGCCTGGCAGGCGCTCGACCATCACGACGCCGCGAAACGGGAAGATCTGGATCTCGAGATCATCCTGCCGGCCGCCGATGCCATCATCGCCGGCGGGAGCAAGGAAGAGGCCAGCGCTGTGCGCGGACGGCTCCAGATGCTGCTCGGATTCCAATCGCAACGCATCCAGGACGAACAGGTGCGGGCCGAATGGTTCCGCAGCGAGACGGGCCGATGCCTGACTCGCCTGGCTGGCTCCCTTGCCGCGGTGCGTCCCCAGGGTTCCGGCGCTGCGGAGAGCGGTCTGGCGGCCGACGATTCACGGCTGCTGGGGCTGCTCGTCGAAGGCAAGACCAATCGTGAGATCGCCCACGAGATCGACGCCGACGAGCAGGCGGTCACGATGCGTCTTGCACAACTGTTTGCCACGATCGGCGCCTCGTCCCGAGCCGACGCCACGGTGGCGGCGCTCGTCGGAGGACTGATCTAACCCCGCTGTGGTGTGGTCATGCTTCATGTGAGAATCGATCGTCATCGCTGCATCGGCGTCGGGAACTGCATCACCCTTGCGCCGACGGCGTTTGACTGGTTCAAAGGGGATTACTTCAAGGCCGCTGTTGTCGACCTGACCAGCATCGATGAGGACACGCTGAGGGAGGCTGTCCTCTCATGTCCCACTCAGGCCATCGTCCTCGAGGAGATCGAGGAGCTCCTGCCCTGGCAGCTTCGTGGCAGCCAGGAGGCCGGCTCCGTCCGGGTGGCCAGGACGTTTGTGTTCACCGACATCGTGAGGTCGACGAACCTGGTCGAGGTACTGGGTGACGAGGCGTGGGCCGCGCTGCTGCGCTGGCACAACGAAACCCTGCGTTCGGTGTTCATCGCTCACCAGGGAACCGAA
>DASTDQ010000907.1:0-7011 GCA_035710305.1 Vicinamibacterales bacterium
GCGAGGTCGAAAGCCCTTGCCCGATCTGACGGGGAACGCGGCGTCACGACTGGCCCCCGATCAGATATTCGTACAGCGCGTCCACGTTCTCGTCGGCCGGTACCACGCTCTCGATCCTGTGGCCGTCGAGCGCGATGCGCCCGAGCGCTCGCGCGAACTGTTCCCGGTCCCGGGTCATCACCAGCATGCCGAGCCGGTCGTCGTTCAGCTTGATTTCGGTGATGTGGTCCTCGCTGAACAGCAGCGCCGCCACGCCGGATGCGTCGCGGCCGCGGCACCTCACGATGAACTGGCTGGGATGCTCCTGGATCTCGTCGCGCACCTTGCGGATCTGCCCTTCGGCCACGATCATCCCGTTGGCGATGAGCACGACCTGATCGCTGATCAGGTCCACCTCCTGAAGCACGTGGCTCGAGATGATGACGTGCTTTCCCTCCGAGGCCAGAGAGCGGAACAGGTCGATCGTCTCCGCGCGGACCAGTGGGTCGAGGCCGTTCAGCGGCTCGTCGAGCACCAGAAGGTCGGGATCGTGCGCGATGGCCTGCGCCAGCCGCACCCGTTGACGCATGCCCTTGGAATACCCCGCGACCTTGCGGTTCGCCGCGTCGGTCAGTCCCAGGCGCTGCAGCGCCTTCCACGCCCGCTCCTCCGCGTCCGATCGACCGTATCCGAAAAGAAGGAGCCCGGTGGTGATGAAGGTGAACCCGGTGGCCCAGCGCGGAGCGCTGTCGTACTGCGTGGCGTATCCCGTGATTCGCATCAGCGTTTCGGGATCGCGCGGCGAGATGCCGCGCATGAGGATGCTGCCGTGGTCGGGGAAGATGAGCCCCGTCATCAGGTTCATCAGCGTCGTCTTGCCGGAGCCGTTCGGCCCGACCAGGCTCGTGATACCAGGCGGGATGTTCAGCGTGACCCGGTTCACGCCGAGCACCTCGCCGTAGAACTTCGAGACCTCGTCGAAGACGACCGCCGGTTCGCTCACCGGACCACCTCCACCGGCCGCAGCTTTCGCTCGATGACCAGGACGAGCAGGAGAACGAACATCGTCAGCGACACCATGGAGGCCCAGGCCCCTGGGCCGTCCATCGGATTCACTCCCAGCAGCGTGCGCCACACCTGGTTGACCGCCCAGGCCGGATCCAGCATGTGTCCCCAATTCACGCGAAAGACCGCGTCGATCATCGTGGACACGCCGCTCAGGATGAAGAAGAAGGCGAGGCTGATCGCCCCGGCCACGACCCTCCACTTCACGTAAGCGGAGCTGGCCATGGCGACCAGGCCGAGAATCAGCAGCCAGAGCAGAAACCCCACAACCAGGCCGGCGCCCAACGTCCAGTTCGCCAGGAACCACCAGCCGCCGGCCAGGCCCACCTGCAGCCCGAACAAGATCAGGCCCGGAATCCATGTGACGACCGACAGCATGCCGACGATCACGGTCAGCCGTGCCAGGGCGTAGCTCCAGCGCGTGAGCGGCCGGCTGAAGTACAGCGGGAGCGCGTTGTTCGCCAGGTCCGGCGCAAGCAGGCCAGGCCCCGCCAGCGCAGTGAGGAAGACCGCGCAGGCTCCCTGGACGTACATGAATATCGAGAAGAACCTGCCGTCCACCTGGATGAACTCGCGAAACTCCGGTTCGAGCCCCTGGAGCAGCTGCACATGATTGGTGAGATAGATGAAGCCGGCGCACAAGAGGGGCCAGACGAACGCCAACGTGGTGAGCAGGAGGACCAGGCGCTGCTGATAGAGCTCCTTCCAGGCGTAGCGGGGAAGGACCATGAACCGCGTCCAGCGCCCTGTGAGGGTTCCCGCGTATCGCCGATATCCCCGCTTGTAAACCGCCATCCCTGTCTCTCTACCGCGCCCGCATCACGCGCGTCCCGCGTCGGCCAGCGCGCTCTCTCCGGGTGTCTGCGCGAGATGGCCCATCGCTTTCAGGAAGATCTCTTCCAGCGTGTCCCGGCGGTGCGTGAGCTTCCTCACCAGCAGGTTCTGCCGCGCCGCGAGTCCCCAGATAGCTTCGACCTCGACTCCCGGCGGCAGGACGATACGCCAGCGCCCGCCGCCTTCGGACACGCCCTCCGCTCCGATCTCGGGCAAAACCATGCGCAGGTTCCGATCGTCGCCGGTGACCTCGAGCTCGACGAAAGACCTGTTCGACCTCCGCTCTTCCTCGAGGTTGCAGTGGTGCACGATCGCGCCGTCCTTCAGGATCACCGCCTCGTCGCACACCTGCTCGATGTCGCGAAGCAGGTGGGAGCAGATGAGCACGTTCATCCCGTGCTCCTCCTTCATGTCGGCGACGAGCTTGAGCATTCGCCGGCGCGCGGCCGGGTCGAGCCCGTTGGTCGGTTCGTCGAGCACGACCAGCTCCGGCCCGTGGACGATCGCCTGGGCGAGCTTGGCCATCTGCTTCATCCCGTACGAATAGGTTCGCAGCTGCCGGTACCGCGACTCCCCGAGCCCGACATGGAACAGGACCTCGTGCGCTTTCTCGAGCGCCGCTCGTGGCGGGAGGCCCGACAGTTCCGCCATCTGGCGCAGGAAGGTCACTGCCGTCATCTCGCCCACGAACGAGTCGTTCTCCGGCATGTAGCCGATTCGCGACCGGGCCTCGCCCATGTTGTGTCGACAGTTCATGCCGAGGATACGGGCGCTGCCGGCGCTGGGCTTGAGAAAGCCGAGGAGCGTCAGGATCAGCGTGGATTTGCCGGCGCCGTTCGGTCCGAGCAACCCCACGGCCTTTCCTTTGCCCGAAACGCCGAGACGGCAGGTGATCCCGTGCAGGATCTCCCGCCGTCCCAGTGTGACCTTCAGGTTGTCGAGTTCGACGACCGGTATTGTGTCCAAGGCTCTTTCCATCGAACAACACGAGAATCGGATCGCGTCCGGCGCCGTTGTCCTGTCACTCTGTTCGAAGGGCCTGCGCAGGATCGATGCGTGCGGCGGCGCGCAGTGGCACCACCGCGGCCACGGCCGTCGCGACGAGCACGATCGTGGCGCCCTCCACAAAAGGACGGGCACCGAAGTCCGGCAGGATCGAAACTGAAGCGCGGATCAGACCTATCAGGCCAGCCGCGACCGCCAACCCTGCGGCCAGGCCGATCGAGGCCGTGCGAGACGTCTCGATCAGCATCCCCCGCACGATCCGCCAGGCGCTGGCACCGAGCGCCATCCGGACACCGAACTCGCGCGTCCGCTGAGCCACGACGAACGAGACGACGGCATGCGTTCCCGAGTACGCGAAGAGCAGGCCCACGACACTGAGTACCGACGCGGCTACCGAGAAGGCCTGAAAGATCCAGACGGCGAGGCCGGCCATTGTTCGTATCGGGAGCACCTGAAATGGCATCTCTGGCGCCACCTCCTTCACGGCGGTGGTCACAGCCGACCGCAGTGCCTCGACGTCGTCGGTACGGGTCCGGACGAGCAGCGACATTTCCGTGAGCGCCTGCACGCTTGTCGGGAAATAGACGCAGCTGACATCGACCGGGTCGAAGATGTTGCCGCTGACCACGTCCTCCGTCACGCCGATGACCTGCACGCGACCACGCGGCCGGGGCGCGGGAGCGGACATGTTCACGCTGCCATCGGCCTTCCGTGGAACTCCATCGGGGACCGCGGCAAGGTCGAGCGTCTGCCCGAGCGGGTCGAGGCCCGGCCACAATGCCGCCGCCGTCGCTTCGCTGACGAGCGCCACCGGAGCTCCCGCGGTGGCTTCGGCCGCCGTGAAGGTGCGCCCGCGCACGATCTGAATATCGAACAGCGCAAAGTACTCGGCCGACACACCCGTGTAGCCGGCGTTCAGTGCGATGCTCGTGGCCGATGCCGTCACCCGGGCTGTGGGCAGCGGTCCCGCGAACAGCGGAGGTTTCCACGCCACCGCGACCTGCTCGACCGCAGCGTCGGACGCCAGGCGTGTCGCGACCGCGTCTCGCACCTTCGGATCGATGCCGATGAGCGACACCCGCTCGTATGCGAGATTGGGCCGCGGATTCGCAAGACGCGACGCCTCATCGAGCAGTGCCACCGTTCCGACGAGAAACAGGGCGCATGCGCCGATCTGCATGGCCACCAGTCCCGATCGCAGACGGGACCCACGCGCGTCGGAAGACACTTCGCCTCGCGAGGCGTGAGCCAGACGCATACCCGCGAGGCGCCCGGCGGGAGCGAGCGTAATGAGCACCGCGGACAGTACCGCCGCCGAGGCGAGAAACGCCATCACGCGCCAGTCGGGATCGAGTGGAACCAGTATGTTCTCGACCGGCACCAGGTCACCAGGAACCGTGGCGAGGATGACGGCGGCAAACACACGAGTCGTGACGATGACGAGGGCAAGCCCCGTGGCGGCGGCGGGAATGGCGAGCAGCAGGCTTTCCACGATCAACTGGCGCGCCACCCGCCACCGGCTGGCACCAAGCGCCAGGCGCAGGGCGACTTCCGGTTGTCGTGCCAGCGCGCGCGCCAGCATCAGGTTCGTGACGTTCGCGGAGGCGACCAGCAGCACCAGGCCGAACGCCGACATGATGAACACGAACATCGTCAGCGTGACCCCGTTGAGAGGGATGCGCGTGGCGAGCGAGTCGATGCGCACCGCCACTGGCGCGAGATCGGACGGTGGGGGAAAACGCTGACGTAGCCACGTCTCGAGCCACGCATGCACTGACGCTGCGGTCGCGTCCTGTCGCAGGCGCCCGACGACGACGAGCGCCGCGGCGTCTGGCTCGGACCATGGATCGACGCCCGGAAACGCGCCCGCCATCGTCAACGGTGCCCAGAAGCTCACGCGGTCCTGACCGGGCAGGTACGCGTGCGGCTCCGTGATACCGACGACCTCGAAGCGCTGACGTCCCAGCGAGATTCGTTGCCCGACGATGGCTGGATTCGAGCCGTACCGGGAGCGCCACGTCTGGTGCGACAGCACGACGACCGCCACCCCGCCGCGAACTGCCGCGTCATCCAGTCTCAGCAATCGCCCGAGGGCCGGCCGCGCCCCGAGCAACTCGAAGTAGTTGCCGGTCACGAGCAGTCCCATCCTGGAGACAGAGTCCTGCATGACCGTGACGTCCTGCGCGGCCGCCAGTGCGGCGAAGCGGCGCGCCTCCGGTTGCAGCGCCTCGTAGTCCGTCAGCGAAAACCGGTGGCGGCGCGTGCTGTCGGTGTCCCAACTCAGCGAGTACAACGCACGCGGGTCGGGCAGGTCGATGGGCTTGAGGAGGTAGGCGTTGAGGAGCGTGAAGGCGGAGCCCAACAGCCCGAGGCCCAGTCCCATTGTTGCCGCGACTGTCGCCGCGAAGAGCGGCGCTCGCCGGAGGGTCCGAGTCGCGTAGCGGATGTCTTGGAAGAGTGAGTCGACGCCCACTACAAGGCTCCCTGATCGCGGTGGCCGATCGTGGCCACGAGAACGCTTACGTGGATGCTACGAGGTTCGTTCCGCCAGAACACGCAGTGATCACCGTGTGCCCGAAACGCCGAGACGGCAGGAGATCCCGTGCAGGATCTCCCGCCGTCCCAGTGTGACCTTCAGGTTGTCGAGTTCGACGACCGGTATTGTGTCCAAGGCTCTCCAGGCCTGGCCGTCAATTAGGGGACGCGGTCCCCTGGCTCAGGCGCTCGATCAGCATCACGTCCATGATCAACCCGGTGATACGAGTACGGCTGGCCGCGTGGATCATTTCCGGCGTCCCGTCGAACACGACGAGAATCGGATCGCGCCCGGCCACGAGCTCCTTCAGCGCCGGGCTCGGGTTCAACGCCGAGAGGATTCCGAGTGCCCCCTTCGTGTTCAGCCAGCCGAAGGCGGACGGGTGGAGTCCGGCAGACGACGGAAGCTGGCCCAGGAACGCCGGGGACCAGACGAGCTGAGATCCGCCGTTCCGGGTGGCGATGGCACGCTCCGCGACAGCGCGATCGGAGGCCGCCACCATGTAACCCCCATCGTATGTCCAGGTGAAACCGATCGGAAGTCCTCCCGGTCTGATCGTGATCCAGGTTCGTCCACCCGTGGTTTCCTCCTCCAACACGATCCGCTTGTCCTGCTCGTCGGGCCCGAGCTCCGCGTTGAACACCTCCACCAGCCTCTGGAGAGAGAAGTCGATGACCGGCGGGTTGTTCGCCAGGTGCGCCACGACCCACGTCGGGCCGCTGGTCGAGAATCCCGTCACCGCCAAAGCCGCTTCGGTCCCCAACGCCGCCGTCAGGTTCTGGACGAAGCCGGCGCCGAGCTTCGCGTCCATTTCGGCCAGGCCCTGTTCGAAGCTCGGATCCGCGCGCGTAATCTGCGCGGTGAACTCCTCGAACAGCTGCAATGGCTCGCGGGTTGACACGTAGCCCGCGAAGAGGGCATCGACTGGCAGATACTCCGCCGCACCCCCGGAGCCCGCGTCAGCCAGCCACGACCCCATTCCGGTTCGCTGGCCCTGGAACGCGAACGTGACCTCGTTCTCCAGCGCTCCCGCCGGAGCACGCTCCTCGAGGAAGAGGTACTTCATCCCGATCAAGCCGGCGAGCTCGACCGGCGGGGCGTCGTCTCCCGCCGCCATCGCGACCAAGGGAGGCGCATCCATCCCGATGAGCCAGCCCACGCCGCGTCGATACCGCTCCCCAAGCGCTGTCGCGAACGGGGAGCCGGCGCCCTGCTGCAGGTGAGCGAGGGCCCACGCCAGGTTCGAATGCGAGCTCGAGACGACCATCAGCTCGTCGGAAACCGAATACGATGCGGGAGCCTCGCCCGCAGCGGCGAACAGCCCTTCCAGGGCGCTCGCGAGCTCCGCCCTCCGGCCGGGTTGCACACGGGCCATCACGATCGGCACGGGCTCGCCGACTCCGGTGACGCTGGCGCAGAAGACGATTTCGTCCCCGAGCAGCGGGTTCACCGACTGGATGCGGTCCGTCATCTGTCTCAACTGCTGTCCTGTCTCGGAATTCCACCAGGCTCCGAAGCTCGCGTTCTGGGCCGCCTGCTCCTCGGCGAGGAAAAGGGCCCGGTCGATCGTGACGCCAGGATTCGGGATCGAG
>DASTDQ010000908.1:0-2646 GCA_035710305.1 Vicinamibacterales bacterium
ACGATGCCGAACATGTCCCACACTTCCCGTTCCGGCCAGGCGGCGCCCCGCCAGACACCCTGGACCGTCGGAACGTAGCCGGCCGCGTTCACGCGCACTTTCAGCCGCAGGCGCGCCCTGTGAGGGATCGACAACAGGTGATAGACGACCTCGAACCTGGGATCGCGCGGCAGGTAGTCGGCCGCGGTGATCTCGGTCAGCACGTTGAAGCGCAGCGACGGGCCGTCGCGCAGCGCGAGGCACGTCTCGACGAGCCGATCGGCCGGCACGTACAGCGTCGGGAAGTCCACGCTCCGTCCGGCTTCCAACGCCGCCCCCGGCACGAGCGGCTGCAACGTGTTGATGATGGACGAGGAATCCATGCTGACGAAGAGTCTTATGCCCGCGATCGGTCGATCTTCTGCTGCAACAGCACGATGCCGTAGATGAGCGACTCGGGCCTCGGAGGACACCCGGGCACGAACACGTCCACGGGGACGACCTGGTCAACGCCCTGGACGATCGCGTAGTTGTCGAACACGCCGCCAACCGACGCACAGGCGCCCATCGAAATCACCCACTTCGGGTCCGGCATCTGGTCGTAGACGCGCCGCATGGCGGGCGCCATCTTCCTGGACAGGCGGCCCGCGACGATCATCAGGTCGGACTGGCGCGGGGAGCCCCGGAACACCTCCGCGCCGAACCGCGCGATGTCGTACCGGCTGGCCGCCATCGCCATCATCTCGATCGCGCAGCAGGCGAGCCCGAATTGCGCCGGCCAGATCGCCGATCGCCTCGCCCACTGGACGAGCCGCTCAACGGTCGTGGTCAGGAGCGGAAGCTCCGGATCGAGGCCGTGTTCGTGGGTCTCAGCCATGTTCAGGCGGCCTTCTGCTCCGGCCGGCTGCGCGCGCGGCGCGCGGGGCCCCAGTCGAGCACCCCCTTGCGCCACACGTACACGTAGCCGACCGCCAGCACCAGGAAGAACGTGACGATCTGCACGAAGCCGGCCCACCCCAGGCTCGGCAGCGCGACCGCCCACGGGTAGAGGAAGGCAATCTCGATGTCGAAGAGCAGGAAGATCATCGCCACGAGGTAGAACTTGACCGAGTGGCGCTCGCGCGCGTCCCCGACGGCGGGCATGCCGCACTCGTAGGGCGCCAGCTTCTCAGGGGTTGGATTCTTGGGGCCGAGCAGGAGCGACAACCCGATCATCACCCCGGCGAATCCCACGCCGAGGGCGATCATGATCACCACGCCAAGCCAGCCGTCCATTTATCCCTCGGTACGACGGGCGGTGACAGAAATCACACCCGCCGCCGCGCGCGACAGCCGCGCTTGTGAAGAGTTTCGCAAACCTGTTCATGCTATAGAAGCCGCCCGGAAACGTCAATTTGGGAGAGAGCCTGCTAGAGGCTTCTCTCCCACGCGTAGCCGGGCTCCGTCGTGAGCCGATCGTCCTCGACCGGCACCCCCATCGAGAAGTGATAGAGACTCTGCCACTCGGGGCCTGACAGACCCAGCAGCTCGTGAACCGGATCGTCGTAGAAGCAGCCGATGCCCGTCGCGCGAGCGCCGGCCGCCTCGGCTTCCAGATACAGCACCTGGCCGATCACGCCGCACTCCCAGAACAGACGGCGATAAAACCACTCGCCCCGCTCCTGGAGCGACGATGCCAGCCTCGCAATCATGCCGAGGCTGAAGAATCCGGCGCCCGCGATGTCCTGATCGCAGGAAACGCGTGCGGCAGCCCACGTCACGTCGTGGGGGAGCAGAAGGAACAGCCGATCGTTCGACACGCGCTCCCAGAGGAACTCGGGGCGCATGGCCGATCGCCAGACGTCGAGCACGGAGTCATCGCGAAGGTAAGCGTACACCCCGGGCACGAGCCCCTCGACGCGGTGCACGAACACGGCGAGGTGGACGTGCGGCGGCCAGTCGATCGCGTCCCAGGGCGGTCCAGCCGGGCAGAGCCTCGACAGCATCGCAACGAACCGCTCTTTGGACAGCGTCGATCGCCCGTCGAAGGCGACGGCGCTGCGGCGACGGAGGATCACCTCGCGGGCGTTCGGTCGCTCCGCAACTCCCAATTCCCAATTCCCAACTCCCAACTCTTCGACCGGTCGGCTGTGGGAGTTGGGAGTTGGAGTGTTGGGAGTTGAGCCGGGATACCTCGTCGCCTCCGCGACTCGATCGATGACGGGCCAATCGACGTGGGCGGCGCTCAGCCGGTTCGCCCGGCCGTGCCATGCGGCGTGACGCGCCGCGGCGACAAGTACCGCTGGATCGCCTGCGCGGCCTGGGCCGGGAGCCACGAGCGCGAGGCACTCCGGCTCTTCCCGTTCGGCATCTCTCTCGCGATCGCCTTCTCGATCGACGCCGAGCAGGGCGGCGATCTGCTCGTCCGACCACTCCGGCAGCACCCTCATCGTCCAGCCGAAGAGCGCGGCGGCGTAACGCAGCGCGCCGATCGCGTGTCCCGTGTCGTGCTGGCAGTACCTGAACGCGCGCTCGCCGTATTTCCAGGCCTCTCGCCAGTGAATGGAGGTGAGCGCCACGAGGAAGCCATCGCGCTCGCCGAAGAAGGCCGTCCAGGCCTCCCGCGGCAGGACGGCGCGCTCTTCGAGCGCGTGCTCGCGGGATGCGTAGTGGCAGACGCGGCCGCCA
>DASTDQ010000909.1:0-2417 GCA_035710305.1 Vicinamibacterales bacterium
CGCCAGCAGCGTCTCTATCGCGGCGCTCACGGCACGGCGGGCGCCGAGTACTGGCCCGTCGCGCTCGTGCGCGGCTGCCCCTACGACTGCACGTTCTGCGCCGCGTACCAGATGTCGGGCAAGAGGCTCCGCTACCGCCGCGTCGACCAGGTCGTGGACGATCTCGAGTTCTACGCACAGGCGTACGGGCGCCGCCATTTCAGCTTCATCGACGATGCGTTCACGCAGCACTACGATTACGTGATCGACCTCTGCAACGAGATCGTGCGGCGCAATCTGCGCGTCTACTGGACGACGGACAACGGCATCCGCTACGAGACGCTCGGCGGCGGCAAGCTCGTCGAGGGCGTGCTGAAGAAGCGTGGTCTCGCGGGAGTTGACGAGCTGATCTCGCTGATGATCCGCGCGGGCTGGCGCGGCACGGCCATCGGGATCGAGTCGGGCTCGACGCGCGTCCGCACCGAACTGGTGCGCAAGGGGGGCGTCAATCTCACCAACGCCGAGATCATCGACAACCTCACGCGGCTGAAGCAGATCTCGAAGCGGGAAGGGGTGTACTTCTACATCAACGGCTTCCTCATGGCCGGCTTCCCCGAGCTGCCGCTGCCGAACGGCAAGGTCGTTCCCGTCGAGACCGAAGAGGAAATGGAGATCACGCGGCGGTTCGCTCTCGAGCTGCGGGATGCGGGCGCCATCGACATGATGAACCTGAGCATGGTGATTCCGCTGCCGGGCACCGACATGTGGGAATGCCTGTCGATCCGCCAGAAGATGCAAGTGCTCACGAGCGCCGTGCCGCCGTCGGACCCCTCGGCGCCGGCAATTCGCGACATCGTTGCCAGGGTTCTCGCCGCGTACCCGAACCCCGACGCCACGCGCTACATCGAGGAGCCCGAACGCCGCTTCTGGTCCGAGGTCTACAAGCTGCCCGATTCCGCGCAGATCCTCATCATGCAGTCCTACGACGCATTCAACGCCGACGCGGCGCAGAACATCGAGCTGAAGCGGCCGGCGCCCGAGCTGCTCTGGCGCTACCGCGAAAGCGTGGTCGGCGAGTTCTACGGCGGGCTGGCGATGAAGCTGAAGATGATCGGCCACGTCCTGCGGCGAAGCAGCGGGTTACACGACGCGGCCGCGTACATGACGCTCATGGGGCGCAAGTACGATCCCGAGGCGAAGATGCGCCCGGTGGCGACGGTGTAGCTCTCGATTGTTGATCGTTGATTTGGGATTGTTGATTCCTTGTTGATTGGAGATTCTTGATTTTCGATCTATTTGCGATTGCCTGATTGTCGATTCGCCCTGGCCGTTTCGCGGGAGCGGACCAGGATACGCGTCAGTTCGTCGGCTTCCTGCCACAGCGGCGCTGTTGCGGCTCCGTGACAGATGCCGGACTCCTTCAGGATCTCGAGCCACAACGCCGATTCGTCGGCTTCCTCCACGGCCCCGCTCAACTTGTTGATGAAATCGGCGCGCGACCGCGCGCGGCAAACGGCACGGTAGTGCGCCGCGACGGATGTTGCTGCGTCAGTCAGCTGTACGGCGATCTCGTTGTGGATGGGATCGTGTGGAATGGATTTGGCGAAGCGGATCACGTCAACTGCGAACTTCTTTGTGCGGGCCTTCAGATCGTCTGGTGTCATGCCCCATTGGCGAGCACCGGCCGTGCCAATCAATAATCATGGGCAAAAACAAGTAATCGCCAATAAATCCCCAATCAACAATCAAAAATCGCCAACGAATCAACAATCAAAGATCGCAAAATCTTCAATCTACCTCACAGTCACCATCGTCTCCGCGGTACGCCCTTGCCGATCGCGCGCCACGATGCGGTGACGACCCGTGGAGAGCGGCCAGTCGAGGGCCGCATCGGCATTGGCCGTGCCCACCGCCCGGCCGGACACGGTCCATTCAATCGGTCCGCTCGTCGAGGCGACCACACGCAGGGGCAGCGTCTGGAACTCCCGGCGCAGCGTGGGATCGATCAGGTAGGTGGAATCCGCAGCAGGACTGACGATCGTCAACGGCGCGCGTGATGCGACACGCCGATCGTCGGCCGAGGAAGCCCCGTACGCCATGACGTCTCTCGCGCGGGCTCGCGGCGCCTCGTCGAGCCCCTGGGTGCGCGCCCACTGACGGTATTCGGGAGGCCAGAACGTCAGCAGGCCCTCGTCGCTCAGGTGATGCCAGTGGCACGGCTGCGACGGCGCCTCGGCGCCGATCCACTCGCGACGCCGCAACGGACACCACGCGTTAGCTGCCATGCCGGAGAGCGCGCAGATCTCGCGCTCGACGACGTTGCCGGGCACCGGTCGAATGGGCGCGTCGGGAAACGCGGGCGACGATCCGCCGAGACGCCGCTCGGCGGCGAGCATCACCGCGTTGAAGATCGGCCCGGCGCCGGTGACTCCGCTGGA
>DASTDQ010000910.1:0-7540 GCA_035710305.1 Vicinamibacterales bacterium
GTCCTGCGTCAGCAGGCCGTTGGACCCGCCGTAGCAATAGGGGAGGATCGACTCGCCTCCCCACGTCTCGCTCGCCTCGCGCATGTGCCGCGCGATCAGGTTGAGCGCGTCATCCCACGAGACTCGCTCGAAGCGCCCCCCGCCCCTGGGCCCTTTCCGTACGGCGGGGTGAAGCAGGCGGTCGGCCCCGTACACGCGCTCGCTGAAGCGCCGGACCTTCGCGCAGATGTATCCATCGGTAACGGGGTTCGCGTGCGATCCGTCGATCGAGGTGATGCGGCCGTCCTGGATCGTCACGCTCAGGCTGCACGAGTCGGGGCAATCGAGCAGACACGCGGTCTCGACGACGTGCTCGGGCGCGAGCGAGGGGACCGACGACATGGGTCGAGTCTACATCTCTTCCATGCGTTTCAGGTCGTTGGCGACATCAACCTCGGGGCGGGCGCGATCGATGGCAGCGCGACGCCCGCCTGCTGGAAGCGTTTGTGGAGCCGCATGATGAAGGCGTGGCGCAGCGCAGAGAGGCCGGCCAGCGACGTCGCGCGCATCGACACGGTGGCGCGAAGTCCTGTGTCGGCGAACGTGTGAAACCGCACGACCGGCTCGAAGCCCGGGAACGCGCCGTCTATCTCACTCAGAACGCCTCGCGCCACTTCGAGCGCCAGGCGTTCGACCTGCGCGGCGTCGTTCCTGTGGTCCACGATAATGTCGACGAGCACGGCGACCTCCGTGGTCGGCAGGCTGTAGTTGGTCACGACCGCCTGCGAGAGCTTGGCGTTGGGGACGACGGCGATATTGCCGCTCGGGACTTCGATCCAGGTTGCGCGCCAGTTGAAGTCGACGACGCGGCCCTCGAGTCCTGAGTCGAGCCGGACCTGATCGCCGATCCGGACCTGCCCTGCCATCGAGACAAAGAGGCCGGCGAACAGATTGGACAGCGGCTCCTGCAGTGCCAGGGCGACCGCCAGGCCGCCGACTCCCAGCGCCGCGAGCATCGGCCGGATTTCAATGCCCAGTTGGTTCAGCAGCACGAGCAGCCCGACGGACATGATCACCAGGCGCACAACGTTCTGCGTGAGGTGCGAGGCCGGCGCACCCGGGACAGCCTGCAGTCCGTAGGCGGCGACAAGTGTCGTCGCGATCGTGGACAACGCGAAGGTGATCGACCCGACTCCGACAATCAGAATCGCGTTCGATGCAAGAGTGAGCCAGCGATCGCCCATCGGCCAGTAGCCGAGCGCGACCCAGCAGCCGACGAGTGTGATCCAGAGCGGAATCCGCGACGTGAGCTCGCGGATCACGACGTCGTCCCACTGGCCCCGCGTGCGCTTGGCCAGGCCCGTCAGGCGTCGCGCGATGACGGCGTTCACCACGCGCCCGAGGAGGTATGCGCCCCCGATGGTGAGCGCTGCCCACAGCAGCGAGAACACCCACCACGGCCATTGCTCGAACATGGAAGCCATGGGGGTGAGTGTACGCGCTCGACCGGCGTGGATCGAGCACGGCCGTAGCACGCGGACCGCGGTACGTCAGCGCAGTCAGGCGGCTATTTGCGCTCCGGCAGTGCGAAGACGTACAGCGCCTGTCCCGTCGTCGGCACGCGGATCTCTGGCGCGATCGTGTTCGGCACGAGGCGCGGGCTGCCGCCGCCGAGCCCCGTCGTGACGGCGATGTACTGCCGGCCGTCAACGGCGAAGGAGATCGGGAACCCTTGAACTGACGTGCCCAGGCGCGTGCGCCACAGCACTCGTCCCGTCCTCGCGTCCACGGCCTTGAATTCCCGCGCGAGGTCGCCGGCAAAGACCACGTCGCCGCCCGTCGAGAGCACCGAGGTCAGGAACGGCGCGCGCTGCTGCAGCGCCCACGTTTCCTTCAGGCTGTTGACGTCGAAGGCGGCGAGCTTGCCGATGTTGCCGTCGGTACCGGGCATCTCGTAGAAGCGCCGATCGGCGCCGCCCCCGCTGCCGCCGCCGGCGACCTGCTCGATCCTCTGCGCGCGAATGGCGATGCAGCTCTGGCTCAGGGGGATGACGAGCTGATTGGTCTGCTTGTGGTGGCTCATCGCCTGCCAGTTGTGCCCGCCTTCGGTACTGGGGCACCCGTCGATCCACTGGCCGATCTCGTGCTCGATGATGTCCGCCCGGTACCGCGGCTCGCCCGTCTTCGGGTCGAAGCTTTCCCAGACGTTCTGGAACGTCCCTTCCTTGTGTCCGAGGTACCGGCCGGTCTTGCGATCGAGCTTCCAGATGACGGAGTCCTTGCCGACCGTGAACACGAAGTTCTGCCCGCCGCTGTCCACCAGCACGCGCTCGAACACGATGTCGAGGTCGAGCGCCTCACCGGGCGCATGCGAGAAGTACCAGGCCAGCTTGCCGGTGTCGGCGTCGAGCGCGACCGTCGAGCTCGTGTAGAGCGCCTTGTCGAGCGTGTACATGCCCCGGCTGACCGGCATCCAGGGCTTGGCCTGCGCGGTACCCCAGTAGGTCATGTTCAGATCGGGATCGTAGCTGCCGGTGATCCACGTTTCGCCGCCCGCGCGGAACAGATTGGTGAGGCTGCCCCAGGTGTTGCCGCCCGGCTCCCCTTCGCGCGCGATGGTGTGGAACCTCCACAACTGCTTGCCGGTGGCCGCATCGTAGGCGCTGATGAAGCATTTCTGTTCGACGTACTGCGAACATCCGCCCATCCCCTGGATCACCTTGCCGCGTGCGATGAGCGGACCGCTCGAGCTGCCGCGGCCGTCCGGCATCTGCACGTCCCACACGACCTCGCCGGTGCGCGCGTTGAGCGCGACCAGGTGCGCGTTGCTCAGCGCGAGGTACAGCTTGTCTTCGTAGAGCGACATGCCGCGCATAGCGATGTTCACGCCAAGCCGCTGCTCCCAGATCAGATCGCCCGTGCGGCCGTCGAGCGCCTGCACGATGCCGCCCGTGTTGTTCAGGAAGATCGTCCCGTCCTTGGCGAGCGGCGACGGCTGATTCGTGCCCCCTTCGTTCATGGGCCACACCCACTGCAGCTGAAGGTCCTGCACGTTGTCGCGCGAGATCTGCGTGAGCGGGCTGTAGCTCGATGCAAACTGGTCCCGCCGCAGCATCGGCCAGTCGGCTGGCGGAGGATTGCGGAGCATCTCGTCCGTCACGCGCCCGAGGTTCCTCACTTCTCCACGGACGGTCAGACCCGTTGGAGGCGGCTCCTGTCCACGGCCTCCTCTCCCTGGTCCTGCGCCGCCGCCTTGCGCGCCCGCGCCGCGCCCGGCCGGGGCCTGGGCCGCGGCGGCAGGCGGGGCGGCTCCTCGCCCGGGTGCGGCCGCGGCTGCAGGTGCGGCTGCAGGCGCCGGCGGGGCAGCGGCGCCTATCCTCACGTCCGTGGCGGCTGTCAGCGCCGTGGCGCCTGGCGCGACGCCGTTGCGCTGCAGGATGTAGGCGATGATGTTGACGTAGGTGCCTTCCGGCAGGCCTCCGGCGTTGTCCGAGGGCATGGTCGTGCGCACCAGACCGAACAGGTCGCGAGTGGTTCGCGCCCTCCACGGGCCCATGAACGCGTCACCCGAGAGTGGAGGCACCCCATCCAGGTTGTTGCCGTGGCACCCGGCGCAGTTGGCCTCATAGGCCTGACGGCCGGCGGTCGCCTGCGCCACGGTGAACGGGCCGGCGGCGGGCGATTGACCGGTGAGCAGCACCCCCGTTGCCGCGAGCACCGCAAATGCCACGAGCAGAGAACTGTTCTTCGGACCCATCGTCGTTACCTCACCTTGCCCTATGACCTTTGCCCTGAGTCATTTCAGCAACCATCCCCACAACGTGCTGCCGTCCGGTGCGACGCCCTTGGCGCTGTGCACCTGGATGTAGAGCTTGCCCTGTTTCAAGTCCTCGAGCTGTTCGGCCGTCAGATCGACAGCGCCGGAGAGACTCCCGCTCGCGGCCTGCGTGATCGTGAGGTCCGAGATGGCCGGTCCCCGGGCGGCCTTGGCGATGCCGCGGTGGAGCCGCGCGATCGTCGCCGGCGCTGCCAGGCCGTCGAAGGATCCGGAGATCGACAGTCTTCTCCCGGACAGCGTCGCCGTGGCAGAGCCCTTCCCGATCACGTTGGGACGATCCGCCGGCGTCGTCGGCACCCATCCAAGCCTGGCCGTATACGTCTCTCCGGCCTGCGCCCCAAGCGCGACGGGGTACGCGAGGACCACGAGCGCGGCAACGATGACCAATTTCTGGCTGACCCTCATTCCTCACCTCGACAGAAAGCGTCCCAACGCGGCGTATCTTATACTTCCTAGCGTCTAGCCGGTGTATCCCTGGGGTCAGACCCCATGACACGACTCGACTCATGGGGTCTGACCCCACGACTGGAGTAGCGATGAAGCCACTGACAGGTCAGCTCGATCGGCGGTCGTTCCTTCGCGTGTCCGCCCTGGCCGGCGGCGGGATGATGGTGGCCGCCTACCTCGAACCGGTGGCCCGCGTGCTCGCGCAGGGTCCGGGGCAGACGTTCGTTCCCAACGCGTTCATCAGGATCACGCCCGACAACATCGTGACGATCGTGTCGAAGAACCCTGAGATCGGCCAGGGCATCAAGACGTCTCTGCCGATGATCCTCGCCGACGAGCTCGGGGTTCCGTGGAGCAGCGTGCGCATCGAGCAGGCCGATCTCGACGAGACGAAATACGGACGGCAGAACGCGGGAGGCAGCACGGCGACGCCGACCAACTGGGACCCGCTGAGGCAGGTGGGCGCAGCCGTGCGAGAGATGCTTGTCGCGTCGGCCGCACAGGAGTGGGGCGTGCCCGCGTCGGAGTGCGTCGCTGCGGACGGGCGTGTCTCGCACCGCGCAACTGGGCGTACGCAGCTGTACGGCGCGCTCGCGTCGCACGCCGCGACAATGACGCCGCCCGACCTGCAGTCGGTGCGCCTCCGGCCTGCCAGCGAGTACAAGATCATCGGGAAGTTCACCGGCGGCGTGGACAACGCCCGCATCGTCACCGGCCAGCCCACCTTCGGCATCGACTTCACGCTTCCGAACATGCTCTGGGCGGTCTACGAGAAGTGTCCGGTGTTCGGCGGCAAGGTCGTCAGCGCGAACTACGATCAGGTCAAGGCGATGCCGGGCGTCCGTCACGTCTTCGCCGTGGAAGGCACGAACGACCTTCGGGGCCTGATGCCCGGCGTGGCGATCGTCGCCGACAGCTGGTGGCAGGCGAAGACGGCGCGCGCGAAGCTGCAGGTACAGTGGAACCAGGGGGCCACGGCGCAACAGAGCAGCGAAGGCTTCGCCCGGCGCGCGCGTGAGATCTCGACGGAGAAGCCCGGGTTCCCGCTTCGCGTGGACGGCGACACCACGGCGGCGCTCCAGGGCGCGGCGAAGGTTGTCGAGGCCGCCTACGACTATCCGTTCATCTCGCACGCACCTCTCGAGCCGCAGAACTGCACGGCGCACTGGCGCGACGGCCGGATGGAGATCTGGGCGCCGACGCAGACGCCGGCCAACGGACGCCAGCTCGTCTCGAGCGCGCTCGGCATCCCGGAGTCGGCCATCACGATCCACATCCAGAGAGCCGGAGGCGGCTTCGGCCGTCGGCTGACCAACGACTACATGGGCGAGGCGGCGGCGATCACCAAACAGATCGGCGTCCCGGTCAAGGTGCTGTGGACGCGCGAAGACGACATGGGGCACGACCACTACCGGCCGGGCGGGTTCCACTTCCTGAAGGCGGGCGTGGACGCGTCCGGGCGTCTCGTCGCGTGGCGGAATCACTTCGTCAGCTATGGCGACAACGCGCGCGGAGAGCAGGGCTTCTCCAATTCGGCCAACATCCCCGGCGTCGAGTTCCCGGCCAGGTTCATCCCGAACTACGACTTCCAGGCGACGCTGATGGCGCTGGGCGTACCGACCGGCGCCCATCGCGCACCGCGCAGCAATGCGTTCTCGTTCGTCTTCCAGTCGTTCATCGACGAAATTGCGCTGGCGGCGGGGAAAGACCCGATCGCTTTTCGCCTCGAGCTGTTGAACGCGCAGGTGTACCCCGAGCCGCAGCAGGGGGGCAATGGTTTCGACGCGGCGCGCATGCGCGGCGTGCTCGAAGCCGTGCGCGACCGATCCGGCTGGGGCAAGCGGCAGCTCCCGGCCGGGACGGCGATGGGCGTCGGCTTCCAGTACAGCCATCGCGGGTACTTCGCGAACGTGGCTGAAGTCACCGTCGACGCTTCGAACCGCGTCAAGGTGAACAAGGTGTGGGTGGCAGGTGACGTCGGCCGCCAGATCGTGAACCCGAGCAGCGCCGTCAACCAGAGCCAGGGCGCCGTCGTCGAGGGCATGAGCCACCTGATGGGATGGGAGATCTCCATTCAAGGCGGCAAGGCGGTCCAGAACAACTTCCACCAGTACCCAACGGTCCGGATGTCCCAGGCTCCGGACGTGGACGTGCACTTCGTCGTCACGGACAACCCGCCGACGGGTCTCGGCGAGCCCGCGCTGCCGCCGACGGTTCCGGCGCTGGCCAACGCGATCTTCGCCGCGACGGGAAAGCGGATCCGGTCGCTGCCGATCTCGAAGCAAGGGTTCCGCTGGGCGTAGCCGTTCCACACGTCGTGATCATCGGCGGAGGCTTCGGCGGCCTGTCCGCAGCCAGAGTGCTGCGGAACGCGGACGTGCGGGTCACGCTGCTCGACCGCCGCAATCACCACGTCTTTCAGCCGCTGCTCTACCAGGTCGCCACCGCGACGCTCTCTCCCGGCGACATCGCCGCTCCCATCAGGTGGATCCTCCGACGCATGAGCAACGTCCGCGTTCTGCTCGGCGAGGCCAGTCGCGTCGACATTGCCTCGCGCCGCGTCGAGCTGACCGATGGCGCCACGCTGGACTACGACTGGCTCATCATCGCGACGGGATCCACGCACGCCTACTTCGGCCACGACGATTGGGAGAAGGACGCACCCGGTCTGAAGACACTGGAAGATGCGATCGGCATCAGACGCCGGATCCTGATTGCGTTCGAACGCGCCGAGCGAGAGGAGGATGCCGCCCGTCAGCGAGAGCTGCTCACGTTCGTCCTCGTCGGCGGCGGTCCCACCGGCGTCGAGCTCGCGGGCACGCTCGCCGAGATCGCCCGCCAGACGCTGCGTCACGAATTCCGATCGATCGACACCACCCGCGCCAGAATCGTGCTCGTCGAGGCCGGTCCGACAATCCTGCCGACGTTCCCCGAGGCGCTTCGCCGCGCGGCTCGCGAGTCGCTCCGCCGCCTGGGTGTCGAGATTCGGGAAGGCACGGCTGTCACGTCGGTTGACCAGCATGGCGTGATTGCCGGGGGCGAACGCCTCGACGCCGGCACAGTGCTGTGGGCGGCGGGCGTGGCTGCATCGCCGCTCGTGCGCTCGCTGGGCGTTCCGCTCGATCGAGCCGGCCGCGCGATCGTGGAGCCCGATCTGTCGATCCCCGGCCATCCCGACGTTTTCGTCGTCGGCGACGCGGCGGCGTTTCTCCATCAGGGCGGCACGCTCCTGCCGGGGGTGGCGCAGACCGCCATGCAAGGCGCCGCACACGCGGC
>DASTDQ010000911.1:0-3798 GCA_035710305.1 Vicinamibacterales bacterium
CCGCGAACTCCACGGGAGTGGTTGCACGCACGGACTTGGGCGGCACCGTGGCTCTGGCGTCCGCGCTGCAGCCGCAGCTCCAGCGGGTATTCGTCGTCAACGGCTCCGACACGAGCGACCTGCTGTCCGAGCAGTTGGCGCGTGAACAGTTCCGGCAGTTCGAACCACGTCTCACGTTTGCCTACCTGACAGGCCTGCCGACGGAGGAGCTCGAGCGTCGGGTCGCAGCGCTGCCGTCGCACTCCATCGTCTACTACCTGGTCGTCAACCGTGACGGTGCGGGGCAGAACTTTCACCCTCTCGAGTACATCGATCGTCTCTCGAAGGTCACCAGCGCACCGATCTACTCATGGGTGGACTCGGCGATGGACCATGGCATCGTCGGAGGCAGCCTCAAGGACCAGGACGCCCAGACGGTAGTCGTCGCGCAGCTGGCGCTGCAGGTGCTTCGCGGAGCGCGCGCCGACGACATCCCTGTCTCGTCGCCGGACCTGCACGTTCCGCAGGTCGACTGGCGACAGCTCCGCCGCTGGGGCATCAGCGAGGCGCGCGTTCCGCCGGGGACCCTCGTCAGGTTTCAGGAGCTTTCGGTCTGGGATCGCTACAAGGTTTACATTCTCGTCGCCCTGGCTGCCCTCGTGGCGCAGACGGGGCTCATCACCGGGCTGCTCGTTCAACAGGCGCGGCGTCAACGGGCCGAGCAGGCGCTGCAGACGAGCTATGAACGCATCCGTGATCTCGGCGGGCGACTCCTGAAGGCGCAGGAAACCGAGCGCTCGCGGATTGCGCGCGAGCTGCACGACGACATCAGCCAGCAGATGGCGCTGCTCCAAATCGACCTCGAGCTGCTCGGTGGCGCCGTGCAGGGCCACGCCGGGGAACTTGCCGGCGAAGCGCTGAACCGCGCTCAAGGCGTTGCGCGGAGTGTGCACGATCTGTCCCACCGGCTGCATCCGGCCAAGTTGCGGCTGATCGGCCTCGTGTCGGCGCTTCACGGGCTTCAACGCGAGCTGTCGCGTGCCGAGATCGCCATATCCTTCACGCACGATAACGTTCCGACGTCGCTCCCCGCCGATCTCACGTTGTGCCTGTTCCGCGTCGTTCAGGAGGCGCTGCAGAATGCCCTCAAGTACAGCGGCGCCAAACGTGTGCTGGTGCATTTGAGAGGCGTACCTGGCGGCCTTGCGCTGACGGTCGCCGACGACGGCGTCGGGTTCGACGTCGGCGCGTCGTGGGGCAAGGGGCTCGGCCTCGTGAGCATGGGTGAGCGCCTCGAGGCGATCGGAGGAACGTTCGAGATCCACTCCACGCCTGGCGCGGGCACGCGGCTGGAAGCCACCGTACCCCTCGGCGTCTCGGAGGACCCCGAAATCGTCGCAGTCTGAGGTGCCGATTCTGCATATGCGAGGAGTGGCCCCCCCGGTATCGTGACCCTTGGTGGACTTGGACTACGGAGACGCCCGGATCGCCGCCGATTTCCTCGGAAGGGCTAAAGTACCGTCCGTGCGGCCCCGTGTGTTGCTCGCCGACGATCACGCGCTCCTTCTTGGCGCCTTCGAGAAGCTCCTGGCGGAGGAGTGCGACATCGTCGGTCAGGCCTCTGACGGGCGCGCGCTGGTGGCCGCCGCCGAGACGCTCAATCCCGATCTCATCGTGCTCGACATCTCGATGCCGCTTCTGAACGGGCTCGAGGCGGGGCGCCAGATCAAGCAGAAGCTGCGGCACGTCAAGCTGGTGTTCGTGACGATGAACGAGGATCCCGACCTGGCTGCGGAGGCATTCCGCATCGGCGCGTCCGGCTATCTGCTCAAGACGTCCGCGCCCGCCGAGCTGTCGAGGGCGATCCGGGAAGTCATGCAGGGCCGCTCGTACGTCACGCCGCTCATCACGAAGGACCTGGTGGCATCGTTGATGCGGACAGGTTCGTCCAAGCCGGGCGATGACCTGACGCCCCGGCAACGGGAGGTGCTGCAGTTGCTCGCCGAGGGGCGTTCGATGAAAGAGGTCGCGAGCGTGCTGAACCTCACCCCGCGGACTGTGGCTTTCCACAAGTACCGAATGATGGAACAGCTCAAGATCAAGTCCACGGCGGAGCTGATTCAGTATGCAGTCAAGCACCACATCGTTTGAGCCGGTGCGCGTGCTCCTCGTGGACGACAACCAGGCGATGCTGGCCCGCTCGGCCTCCGTGCTGACGCCCGGCTGCACGATCGTCGGGACGGCGCGGGACGGACGAGGGGCGCTCGATGCGGCGAGGGCACTGGGACCGGACGTGATCGTCCTCGACATCTCCATGCCGGGGATGAGCGGGCTCGAAGTCGCGTCCTCTCTTCGGAAGTCGGGCTCGACAGCGGCCGTCGTGTTTCTCACCGTGCACGACGAGGAAGAATTCGTGCTCGCGGCCAAAGCCGCCGGCGGAATCGGCTACGTGGTGAAGTCCAGGCTCCGGACCGACCTGATCGCGGCCGTGCGGGAAGCGCGGGCCGGACGCTCCTTCGTATCGCCGATCCGTTGACGTGCGCCGGCGCGCGTCAGTGGCGGGTCGATCCGCCTCGGACCTCTTCCACGAAGTCGAAGCCCCTCGTGCTGCCCCCGAGCGCAAACTCGATCCGCGGCGGCTGGGCCGCGTCCTCCATCAGGGCGGCCAGCTGCAGGAACGAGTCGGACACCAGCCGGCGGCGCAGATCGTCCTCCGACTGCCACTCCTCGGCGTAGCGTATGGTCCCCTGGCTCTCGATGTCGGTGGACACCGAGCAGCTGACCCACCCGTGCCGCGTGCGGATGTCGGCCGCCAACGAATGGAGCGCCATCACGAGCGGCCGCGTCTGGCCGAACGGCACCAGCCATTCAATCGTCATCTGGACGTTCGTCGAGGACATGCTCCTGCCCGGTTGTAACGAGCGGGACAGAGCAGACGGTGTACCAGCCGCCTTCGCAGGCGAGGGCAGGAAAGTCGGCGTTTTCCGCCCCGGGTCGGGCCCGGCCCGTCTCCACGCTCGTGGAGAGGCTCCGAAATCTCAGGGCCCAGGGCTCAAGGCCCAGGGCCCAGGGGGCCCAGGACCCGAGCCGAGAGCCTACACCCCTGCGGACTCGAGCTCCGTGATCGCCGCCCGTTTGCCGAGCTTCAGCACCTCCTCGGCGGTGCTCGTGGCGAACAGATGGAGGCCGCGCGCGACGATGCCCGTCCAACCGGTCTGATGGCTTGCGCCCAGGCCCGCGCCGTTGTCGCCGTGGAAGTACTCGAAGAAGAGCAGGAGATCGCGCCAGTGCGGGTCCTCCTGGAATTTCCTGGTGGCCCCGTAGACCGGCCGCCGGCCCTGACTGTCGCGCAGGAAGATGCTGGCGAGCCGCCCCGAGATCTCCTCGGCAACCTGATAGAGATTCATCTGGCGGCCCGAGCCCGTCGGGCATTCGATGGTGAAGTCGTTCCCGTAGTAGGCGTAATACTGCAGCAGCGCCCGGACGATCAGTCCGTTGACAGGCATCCAGATCGGCCCGCGCCAGTTGGAGTTGCCGCCGAACATGCCGCTGTCCGACTCGGCCGGCAGGTACCCCACTCCGTATTCCTGGCTTCCGACCCGGAAGACATACGGGTGTTCCAGGTGGTAGCGCGAGAGCGCGCGAATCCCGTACGGACTGAGGAATTCCTTCTCGTCGAGCATCACCGACAGCACACGGCGGAGCTTCTCCCTGTTCAGGATCGCCGCGAGCTTGCGCCCCGCGTAGCCGGACTCGGTGGGGTCGTGGATATTGGCCATCAACTCCGGACGCGACTTGAGAAACCGGACGAGGTCCCGC
>DASTDQ010000912.1:0-2023 GCA_035710305.1 Vicinamibacterales bacterium
GATCGCCGTGATTGCGTCGCGCCCGATGATGACCATCGCGCCGAAGCCGAGCACGAACGTCAGCAGATAGAAAAAGCCGATGAACGCCGTCGCGTATCCCACCGAGGTCCGCGCCGTGCGCGCGTCCGGGACGGTGTAGAAACGCATGAGGATGTGCGGCAGGCCCGCGGTCCCGAGCATCAGCGCAAGACCCAGCGACACGGCGTCGATCGGATCGGTCACCAGACGCCCGGGGCTCAGAACACCGTCGCCGTACACCTCGGACGCCCGCGCGAACAACTCCAGCGGGTTGAAGCTGAACCGGGCCAGGACGAACAGGGCGAGCGCCGAGGCGCCTCCGAGCAGCATGACGGCCTTGACGATCTGCACCCACGTCGTCGCGATCATCCCGCCAAAGAGCACATACGCGAGCATGACTCCGCCGACGGCAGCCACGGCCGCTTCGTACGGCAGGCCGAACATGAGCCGGATCAGGTTCCCCGCGCCGACCATCTGCGCGATCAGGTAGAACGCGATGACGGCCAGCGATCCAATCGAGGCGGCAATGCGGATCGGCGTCTGGCGCAGGCGCGCGGCCACGACGTCGGCGAACGTGTACCGGCCCAGGTTTCTCAACGGCTCCGCGATGAGGAACATGACGATCGGCCAGCCCACGAGCCAGCCGATCGAGTAGATCAACCCGTCGAAACCAGACAGCGCCACGAGGCCCGCGATGCCGAGGAAGCTGGCGGCGCTCATGTAATCGCCTGCGAGCGCCAGCCCGTTTTGAAAGGCGGTGACGCTGCGGCCGGCGGCGTAGAAGTGCTCGGCCGTCCTCGTCTTCCTCGCGGCCCAGATCGTGATGCCGAGCGACAGCGCGATGAAGAGCAGGAAGAACGTGATGGCGATGGCGTTCGGTTCGCCGAGGGCGGAGTTCATTTCCTCAGCCCTGCCAGCGAGGAGTCATAGTGCGTGTTGGCCCACCGGACGTAGATCCACGTCAGCGCCCACGCGACGAGAATCACGAGCGCACCGAGCAGCATGCCCAGGCTGAGCCCCCGCGCGACCAGCGTCCCGAGGAGCGGCTTGTTGAATGCCACCAGGAGGACGAAGCCGAAGTACACGGCCATCATCGCTGCCGTCAGCGAGATCGCGATTCGCCACCGTGCGGCCGACACGGCTTCGAGCGTGGAAGAGGAGGATATGCGAGGCACGGCTAGGGTCGCCGCGCCCCGCACGGCGGATGAGCGAACGAACGGCCGGCTCCCAGCATCGAACGGGCGTTCGACACGATGGAAGCCGGCTAGCTGAGAACCTGGAAGAGCCTACTTCTCCGGTCTCTCGTCGGGCGCGCCGATGCCCGAGGAGCCGACGAACAGTTTCTTGCCGTCCGGGAACGTGATGTCACGGCCGTTCGCGCGGAGGGCGCCGTCCTTGGCCTGGAACCCCTCGACGAGGATTTCCGTGCCCTCGGTCAGCGAGTTCTTGTTCCAGCCGCGACGCAGCAACGCGTTGGGCGCGCCGCCTTCGACCATCCACCGCTCCACCTTACCGGTGGCCGGATCCTTCACGTCGATGTGAATCCAGGAGTGCGGGTTGATCCACTCCATCTTGACGACGGTGCCCCGCAGCTTGACCGGGCGCTTTGCGTCGAATTCAGCCGCAAAGGAGTGGTGCGCTGACACCTGAACACCAGCGACCGCCAGCAGAAGCGCGGCTCCGGCCGCAATGAAGAGTTTCGTTCGCATCGAATTCATCTCCTACCTGAGTCAGGACGTTTAGCCGAATTCTACTGCCGGCCCCACCCGGGATTGCTTGCCACAAGTATACGACGCACGCACGGCGCCCGTCAGCGTCCAGTGTAGCACCGGAATAGCCGTAATCGGCACCAGCCGTTGAAGTTCCCGGTTTTCGCCCTTCTCCGCTATTCGGTTTTCTTCTTCAGATCTCCGTAGAGCAGTTCCTCGGAGAACTCCACGCACTTGTACTCGAGGAGCTGCGCGTTGGGCTCCATGCGGCGGTAGAACGGCATCCGAATCTGCCA
>DASTDQ010000913.1:0-3798 GCA_035710305.1 Vicinamibacterales bacterium
GCGCTGCTGGGCGGCAACTCACAGCAGGCAATCGGCGCACGGGCGGCTGACGCTGGCGCCATCAGCGGCCGTGTGCACGTGGTGTCACATCCCACGAGGCGGCTGGCGACGGCTGGCGTCTATCCCGGTCGGATCGTCAACGTTCAGGCCGAACGCGACGTCTCCGAGCTCGACAACGTCATCGTCTTCGTCGACACCGACGTGCGGGTTGACTCCGCGGCGAGGAGAGTCACCATCCGGCAGACGGGCGAGGAGTTCGTCCCGCACGTGGCGGCCGTGACGACGGGATCGACCGTCGATTTTCCCAACGACGACCTCATCTTCCACAACGTCTTCTCGCTGTCCCGGGCAGCGACGTTCGATCTCGGGCGCTACCCTCGGCACTCCACGAAGTCGCGCACTTTCACCAAGCCAGGCGTCGTGAAAGTGTTCTGCCATCTGCACTCGCACATGAGCGCGATCGTGCGCGTGTTCTCTCATCCGTACTTCGCCATTCCAGGGCGCGACGGGCGGTTCAGGCTTCCCGACGTTCCGGCCGGCCCCCATCGAGTGACCGCGTGGCACGAACGGGCCGGCGAGGTCACGCACTCGACCGTCGTGGAGAGCGGCGCGACGGCCGAACTGAGCTTTTCGCTGCCGTTGACGGATCCCGAATGAGCCCGCGCGCCGGTGCCAGCTCGCCCCGGCTCGTCGTCAAGGTCCTCGGCTTCGCATTCGCCGTCATCGCGTGCGTCATCATCGCGGTGTTCGTGCTGTTCTCGTGGCAGACCAACGTCCGTCTCACGAAAGCCGTCGCCGACAACATGGAGGCGAGCCAGCTTCGCTTCGCGGGCATCGAAGAGCGGCTCAGGCGCGAGCACACCCTTCAAGCCATCGCGCTCGCCGAGAACCCGACGCTCAAGGCCGCAGTAGACACCTACTACTCGGAGCGGGGAAGCGGCCTGGTGCTCGATCAGCTTCAGTCGACGATCGAGACCGAGCTCGCGAAGCTGCAGCGCATGATGGACGTGCCGGCGCTGTCCGTGACCGACGCCCGGGGAACCATCCTCGCGAGCGCCGGACCAGCCTGGGGTGACTGGCGGCCGGGGACGCGGTTGCCCGTCCGCGTGGAGGCGGACGGTGCGCCGGTGGATGCCGTGGTCTCGCGCGACGGGCGCCCGTACCTGGCGACCGCTGTACCCCTCGTGCTGGGCCGCGACGTCATCGGCGAGTTCTTCGTCGCTTCTCCTCTCGACGACGCGTATGCAACCGGCCTGGCGAAGGAATTCCGCGCGGACATCGCCGTCCTCATCGACGGGCGGGTCATCGCGAGCTCCGCGCCCGACGTTCTGCGCCGGCAGCTCGAAGCCATATCGCTGCCGCTCAGCGGCTCCGTCGTGCTCGGCAGCGACGAGTTCGTCGTTCGCCGCCTGTCCGCCGTCGACAGGGCGAGCGTCTACGCGTTGAGCTCGGTGACGGCCGCCGCTCGCGCCGTCACGTCGGAAGCGGGCTGGGTGCTCCTGCTGGCCGGGGCCGGCGCGCTGCTGCTTGCCGTCGGAGGGAGCTGGTGGCTGGCGCGTACCGTCGCCGGTCCGATCCACACGTTGACGAGCTCCGTTGCGCGGATGGCCAAGAACCGCGACTTCGCGCAGCCGCTTCCGCACAGCGGCGGCAGCCGCGAGCTCGATACGCTCGCGCTGACTTTCGACGAGCTCCGTGCCGCGGTGGCACTCGCCGAGTCGGAATCGGAAGCCGCGTACCTCGGTGTCATCGGCGCGCTGGCGACCGCGCTCGACGCACGGGACCCGTACACCGCCGGTCACTCGCAGCGTGTGGCCGACCTGTCGGTGGCGATCGCCCGGCAGATGCAGCTGTCGAGCGCCGATATCGAGACGCTGAAGCTTGGCGCGCTGCTTCACGACATCGGCAAGATCGGCGTCAGCGACGCCATCCTCCGCAAGCCGGGAACCCTGACACCGGACGAGTTCGAGCACATCAAGCTCCACCCGACGCTCGGCGCCAGGATTCTGAGGCCGCTCAAGTTTCTCGACGCGCAGCTGGCCATCGTGGAGCTGCATCACGAGCGGCCGGATGGCCGCGGGTACCCGCACGGACTCAAGGGAGACGAGATTCCGTTGTTTGCGCGGATCGTGCACGTGGCCGATGCCTTCGATGCCATGACCAGCGCGCGCGCGTACCGCGCGGCCCGCCCCGTTGCGGCCGCCGTTGCCGAGCTGTGGCGCCTGATTGGCGTCGATTTCGATCCCCAGGTCGTGCAGGCGATGGCGGCGCTGCCGGTTGCCCTCACCGAGCCCGCGCAGGCGCCCGTGACGCCGGGCTCGCTCGTGCGGTTTCCGTCGCGGCCGGTGTCGTTCGTCGATCAGGTGACGCAGTTCATGCTCCGGAGAGCCGAGTGACGCGCCGTTCGATCGTGCTCGCGCTCGCCTTCGTCCTGTCGGCGCCCGTCGCGTCGAGCGCACAGGGTGCCGGGTCATCCACACGCCGCGTGGCCGTCGACACCGTCGTCGGCGTCCAGGACTACTTCGACGATGCCGGCGCGTGGAAGACGCAGGTGATCCTCGATCCGTTCACGACGGTCGAGGCCGCTCCCGGACTGCAGGTGTCCTTCAGGCCGCTGCTCTGGCACGTGATGACGGGCGACTGGGAGGCGATGGTCGTGCACGCCTCCCTCAGGTACGAGTTTCAGAAGGGCGGCAAGTGGCGAGTCGAGGGCGGCAAGTTCACGTCGCCCATCGGACTCGGCATGACGGAAAACCGGGCCAGCATCAACGACTCCGTGATCTGGTGGCACCGCGGCTACTACAGCTACCTGCCATCCATCGGCGGCGGCGCAGCCCCGCACGCGCTCATCTCGTCGATCTACCCGATCGGGATCCAGGTCAACAGGTCTTCCGATCGCTGGGACGCGCGGGCCGCGTTCATCGATCGCGCGCCGACCGATTTCTTCCACGTCGAGGGCGCGCCCGCCCGGCCCAACGGCGTCGTGGGCGCCGGAGTCTCGCCCCGGCAGGGTCTGCGCATCGGCGCCGCCGCGGCGTGGGGGATGTCCGGCGACGCCACCGTCAGCGAACCGTACACGCTCGTCAACGTTGAAGGCGAGTACGCCTTCGGGTACACGAAGGTGAGCGGCGAGTGGACCCGCGACCGCTTCCGCACACCCGCCGGCGATCGTCTCGCCCACGGCCTGACGCTGCAGGTCAGGCAGACGATCACGCCCCGTGTGTACGTGCACAGCCGGGCCACGGCCATCGAGTCACCCGTCACGACCGCCGCCGGCGAGGTTCAGCCTGCCACGTCGTGGTACGTCGACACGACGGCCGGCTACCTGCTCACGTCCGAGGCGACCATCAGAGTGGCGCATGCCGCCATCCATCGGTGGAACCGCCCCTTCGACAATCAGGTTGGCGTCTCGATCGTCTGGTCGAGACGCTGGTGGTAGCCCGTTATGCGGCCTCGAGCGCGAACTTCGTACTCGTTGTTACGAGCGCATAACGGGCTAGGCGCGCGGAGCGCGCCTAAGAGATGCTGCCGACTAGCCAAGGGCTTCGCGGGGATATCAAGGGCGGAGTCCTTGGCTAGTCTGACCTACGTGAACGGCACCAGCTTCTTGAACGTGGCCAGCACCCACCGATATCCATCCGGATCCGTGACGACGGCGGTCCGGTCGCCCCAGGGCTGGTCTTCGGCGTCGGTCACGCCGGCGCCGGCTTTCCGCGCGTCGGTCGTCGCGCGATCGACGTCTTCCACGTAGGTGTAGAGCGCGGCGGCTCCGCCGCTGGCCGTGGCGCGATCGCCGCG
>DASTDQ010000914.1:0-4389 GCA_035710305.1 Vicinamibacterales bacterium
GGGTGGGTTCGTCCGTTATTGTGATCGAGCGATGCACCGGACGTGGGAGACGACGAGCGGTCGCTGATCGAGGCGGCACAGGCGGATCCGAAGCGGTTTCTCGAGCTGTACGACCGCCACGTAGACCGCGTGTACGCGTATGTCAGCCGCCGGGTCAGGAGCCGCGCGGCGGCGGAGGACATCACGTCCGCCGTCTTCGAGCAGGCGCTGGCGAACCTGCTGTCGTTCGAGTTTCGCGGGGCGCCGTTTGCGGCCTGGCTCTTTCGCATCGCCGCGAATGCGCTGACCGACCACTGGCGCCGGGACGGGCGCGACGTCCACGACCCGCCCACCGACGTGCCCGACGAACGGGAGCACCGCGATCTCGAGCTGCGCGTAAGCCTCTTTCAGCTCGTTGACCGCCTGCCCGAGATGCAGCGCCGGGTCATCGAGCTGCGGTTCATCGAGGGCCGGAGCATCAGGGACGTCGCCGCGGCGCTCGACCGCTCGGAGGGGGCAGTCAAGCAGCTGCAGCTACGCGCGCTCGAGAACCTGCGCAAGAGCATGGGACACCATGGCTGAAGAGCCCCTGATCGATCGTCTCGACCGGATCATCGACGCCCTGGTCGCGGGGGGCGACGCCACCGCCGGGCTGCGCGACGACGAGGTCGCGCCGCTGACACGGGTGGCTGCGGACCTGCGGCATTACCCGCGCCGCGAGTTCACCAGGGAACTGCGGGCACAGCTCGAAGGGAGGACCAGGATGGCCACGGCACTTACTGCACCGAACATCCGCACCGGCTTCACGACCGTCACGCCTTACGTGTGGGTCAAGGACCGCGGTTTCGCCGACTTCGTCGTGCGCGTGTTCGGCGCGGTCGAGACGAGCGTCGCCGACAACCCTGGCCACGGGATCCATCGCGAGCTGCGGGTCGGCGGGTCGATGCTCATGATCGGGGAGACCGGGGAGGGCACCACGCCGGCGCGCCCGGTCGCGTTCCACGTGTTCGTCGACGATACGGATGCTGTCTTTGCCAAGGCGCTGCAGGCCGGCGGTACGTCGCTCGGTGAACCGGCCGATCGTCCCTACGGCGAGCGATCGGGATACATTCGCGATCCCTACGGCAACCACTGGTACATCGCCACCAGTCTCGGGCCGAGCGCCGTTCCTGCGGAGTTGCGCACGGTCACGCCGTTCCTGCACGCGCAGAACGTCGGCGAGTACATCGGGTTTCTCGAGCGCGCGTTCGGCGCGGTCGAGGAGGCGCGACACGAGGTGGGGGGCGGGGCAGTGCCCTATGCGCGCGTCCGCATCGGCGACGCCGCGGTCGAAATGGGAGGGCCCGCCGATCCGATGCCGGGTGCGTATTTCCTCTACACCGCCGATGCCGACCTCGCGTACGAGCGCGCGGTGGCGGCCGGGGCGAAACCGCTCTCACCGCCAGCCGTACGGCCGTCCGGCGATCGCATCGGCTTCGTGGAGGACCCGGTGGGCAACCACTGGTACATCGCGAAATCGTCCTGAGGCGCGGGGTGTCGCGCCCGTATAATCCCGTGTGTCTTGACGCTCTCTCCCGGCTCTCGCCTCGGCCCGTACCAAATCACGACGCAGCTCGGCGCAGGTGGAATGGGGGAGGTGTACCGCGCCAGCGACACGAAGCTCGGACGAGAGGTCGCCATCAAGGTGCTCCCGGAGTCCGTGGCACGCGACCCTGACCGCCTGGCCCGCTTCGACCGCGAGGCCCGCGCCCTCGCGGCGCTCAATCACCAGAACATCGCACACATCTACGGGCTGGAAGATGCCGAGGGGATGAAGGCGCTGGTAATGGAACTGGTCGAGGGCCCCACGCTCGCCGACCGCATCGCGGCAGGGCCCATTCCTGTAGACGAGGCGCTGCCGATCGCGAAGCAGATTGCCGACGCGCTCGAGGCTGCCCACGAGCAGGGGATCATTCACAGAGATCTGAAACCGTCCAACGTGAAGGTGCGGCCAGACGGCGCGGTGAAGGTGCTGGACTTCGGCCTGGCAAAAGCCCTCGAACCGACCGGCGCGCTGCCGACAAGCCAGTCGATGTCGCCGACGATCACGACACCCGCGATGACGCAGGCCGGGATGATTCTCGGTACCGCGGCCTACATGAGCCCCGAACAGGCGCGCGGCAGACCGGTGGACAGGCGCGCCGACATCTGGGCGTTCGGCTGCGTGCTGTTCGAGATGCTCTCCGGCCGGAGCGCATTCGGCGACGCGAGCGTCACCGAGACACTGGCCGCCGTTCTCGAGCGGCAGGTTGACTGGAGCGTGCTTCCCCTTTCGACGCCACCGGGCGTACGCAGGGTATTGCGACGCGCGCTCGAGAAGGACCCCAAGCGGCGACTGCACGACATCGCGGATGCGCGGATCGAGATCGACGACAACTACGTCGCGCCCGTGTCAACGTCGTCCACGAGTGCACGCGGGCGCGGAGCGATGCTGCCATGGATGACAGTGACGGGCGTGATTGCCATCCTGGTTGGAGGGACAGCCTGGTACCTGGGGCGACGGGCACCGGTAACTGCCCCCGCCGCTGTCACTCGTTTCGTCGTAGAGACAGAGGGGCCTGTGCCGACCGACGTCGAGGGCGTTGTCGCCCTCTCTCCCGACGGGAGGCGGCTCGCGTATATCGCAGCGCCTGCCGGCCAGCGCCGACTCTATCTCCACGAGCTGGATCAATTCGAGAGCAGGCCGGTTCCCGGCACGGAGGGCGCCGCCGATCCCGCCTTCTCTCCCGATGGGAACTGGATCGCCTTCACCGCGGCAGGCCGGGTGAAGAAGGTTTCGGTGACGACCAATACGGTGGAGTCGCTGACGGAAGCTCGATACGACCGGGGTGCCTACCTGAGCTGGGAATCGAACGACTCGCTGCTCATTGGCTCGGCGGGTCGCGCAACGGGGATTTGGCGAGTACCGGCGACGGGAGGTGTGCCGACGGCGGTGACCAGGATGCACGCAGGAGAGACACACAAGAACCCGGCCATCCTTCCGGGCGGCAAGGGGCTCTTGTACAGCGCGGAGATTGAACAGGGGGGCCAGTTAATCGCCGAGTCGCTGGAGACTGGGGAGCGGCATAACCTGGGCACTGGCGGCCGCGCCCGGTACCTCTCGACGGGACACCTCGTGTATACCCGTGGCAGCGGGCTCTTCGCCGTGCCGTTCGACCCGGTTCGACTCGAGCCTCTCGGCAAGCCCACTGCCGTACTCCAAGGCATCGGTGGGACGACGCAGGAGTCGGGGGCGGTAGCGCTGTCCGACAGCGGATCGATTGCGTATCTTCCGGATGGTGCCGCGGATCGCCAGAGCGCTTTCGTGTGGGTGGATCGAGGCGGTGTGGAGCGCCCGACCTCTATCACGGATCTCAGCCTGTGGAGGCCGCGGCTGGCCCCCGACGGTCGACGCGTGGCCGTTGTAATCCGCAGCGACGCCGGGCAGGGGCAGAATCTCGGGGACATCTGGATCTACGACCTGGTGCGCGGTACGAGCAATAGGATCACCTTCGACGGGCGCAGCACCTTCCCCGCGTGGTCGCCGGACGGAGGCCGGCTCGCCTACAGCGCCGACGGGGGAGATGGGCGATACCAATTGCACATCAAGACGTTCAGTGGCGCGGGCTCGGATGTGACGATCGCGACGAACCGGGGCAGCAACCATCCATTTTCCTGGTCGCCCGACGGGCGCTTCCTGGCCACGGTGTCCGTCGATACCACGACTGCCAATGACATCTGGGTTCTTCCGGTGGACGATCCGTCTCGGTGGCGGCCATTCGTGAATTCTATGCAGGGCGAGGGCGGGCCGACCTTTTCACCCGATGGGCGATGGATCGCCTACGCCTCGGATCAGTCGGGTCGCACCGAAATCTACATGCGTCCATACCCGGGTCCCGGTGAAGAAGTGACGATCTCGACCGACGGCGGCAACGAGCCGATCTGGGTGCACAAGACCGGAGAGCTGTTCTATCGCCGTGGCGACGCGGTGATGGTCGTCGGCATCACGACCACACCGACAGTGTCAGTGGGCAAGCCTCGCGTAGTCGTCGAGCGCCCGTACATGCGGAGCGGCGCCTTCTTTCCGAACTACAGCGTGTCATCGGATGGTCAGCGCCTCCTGATGATCAAGGCGACGGGAAGGGAGGTGCCCGCGCGCTTCCACGTCGTCCTCAACTGGGCCGAAGAGCTGAAGAGTCTGGTACCCGCGAAGTGACGCGCGGCTACGTTGCTATCGTCCCGGCTTTCCGGAGACGAGTAACTCGATCGCTCGCTGGTGCGCAGCCACGACCGGCGTGACGAGCGAGGCGTCCACGCGCTCGAGCGTGTCTTCCACGGTGTGGAACCAGGAATGGACGCCGAGCACCGCGAATGCCGTGGCATAGCCGCGGT
>DASTDQ010000915.1:0-4105 GCA_035710305.1 Vicinamibacterales bacterium
CCCCGGTTCAGAGCTCGAGGATTCGCCGGCTGCCGGGAGGCTGGGCGAAATCGGCGCGCATCTCATCTCGGCCATCGCCCTCGTCATGCCCGGCATCGGGCCAATCGTGGCCGACGGTCCGCTTGCGGCAGGCCTCGGAGAGGTGGCGGGTCACGCCGCGGGAGGCGTCGCCCGGATCCTCGAACGCGCCGGTCTCGACAGCGCGGACGCCGAGCAGTGGCAGTCCCGGATCCGGGAGGGCGCCATTCTCGTCGGTGCTCACGTGGCGCCCGAAGGGGTTGCCGAGGCCCGGCATGCCCTGAGCCAGGCCGGGCCGGATCTGATCGCTCAGCTCGACTGGCCAGACTGAGCAACGGGATGGACATGAAGAGGCTCACGCGGTTCGTCGTTCCTGGTTTGAGCGTTCTCGTGATGGCGGCTGTCGGAAGCGCGCAGCAGCCGCGCGCGCAGGCAGTGGACGGCAATGGAGCGCCGCTGTTCCGGGTGGATCCGTTCTGGCCCAAACCGCTGCCGAACCGGTGGAGCATGCAGCAGGTCACCGGTATTCACGTCGATCATGAAGACCACATCTGGTTCCTGAATCGCGCGGCCGCCGCTGAAGGAGACGAGATCGGCGGCGGCGGCACCCCCCCGCGCATCGACTGCTGCGTCCGCGGGCCCGAAGTCGTCGAGCTCGATCAGCAGGGCAGCGTAGTCCGCGCCTGGGGCGGTCCGGGGTATCACCCGCTCTGGCCCACGGCGCTGCAAACGGTCATCGCGGACCGCAAGGGATTCGTCTGGGTGGGTGGAACCGCACCGCAGGACAGCATCCTCAAGTTCACTCGTGACGGAAAGTTCGTCTGGGACTTCGGGCACCGGCCGCCGCAGGGTGCGCCGCTCGCCGAGAACAACCAGCAGACCGACGTCCTGGGATCGAAAGGGCGATTCCAGATCGACGAGGCCGCGAGCGAAATCTACATCATCAACCTGAAGCGAGTGCTCGTGTACGACATGAACACGGGGGCATTCAAACGCGGCTGGGGCGGCCACGGCATGCCGCTGAGCGAGATCTCGAACGACCCGATTCCGCCATACACGTGGACCGGCGGCCCACCTCCCGAGGAGAAGAACTTCGTGCCCGATCTTCACTTCGTGGAGATCTCGCAGGATCGGCGCGTCTACATCGGCGAGCGCGGCCAGAACCGGATCCAGGTGTTCACGACGGACGGCAGGTTCCTGCAGGAGTTCTTCGTCGCGCCCAGCACGCCGGCGCGTGGAGAAGGGTGCGGCGGGTTGAACAACACGAAGATGCCTCCCTGCGGCACGACCTACAAACTGGCGATCTCGCGCGATCCCGCGCAGCAGTACCTGTACGTCGCGGACGGGACGAACAACCGCGTGTGGATCCTCGATCGCCAGAGCGGGAAGACGCTGGGCTCGTTTGGCGGCAACGGCCGGTACGCCGGGCAGCTCCACTGGATCAACGCGATCGCCACGGACTCGACGGGCAACATCTACACCGGCGAAGTCGAGCAGGCAAAGCGCATCCAGAAATTCGAGCCGGTGCTTGCCCCGCCACCGTCGGCGGCCGAGCGACGGAGCATCGGGCTCACGGCGCGTGACGCCCCGATCGACGCGCTCGTGGTGCCTGGAGCCTCGGACGCGGCGCCCACGGTGCTCATCGTCGGCGGTCTCCAGGGACCCGACGCGAGCGTCGATGCCGTCCGGCAGGAAGCCGCGGCGTTCGAGACGCTGGCGCCGGCCCGCCGCTCCTTCCGCCTCATCGCGATTCCCCTGTCGAATCCCGACGCCGTGGCGCTCCAGTTCCCGCCGGCCGGCACGGCCTACAGGGAGAACACCGAATCGCATGTGCTGTGGCGCTGGATCGGGATCCAGGCGCCCGACCTGGTGGTGATCGTCGGAAACGGCGGCGCGGCGCTGGCTGCATCTCTCTCTCAGCATGCCGCGGGACTGGTGGGAACCGTCCCGAGCCGCACGGTGCCCCTGCAGGCCGGCATCCTGGCATCGCTGTCCACGCCGATACCGGCGTCCGACGCCCGCCGCGAGCTCGACCGCCGGCGAAGCCGCACGCCCCGCGCGCTGGCAAGCCAGCTCGCTCAGGTCTACGGCCGCGACTTCAGCCAGCCTACGTATATCCTGGCGATGGCGCTCGTCGCCCAGCTGCACCTTGGCAACACGGCCGACGTGCTGCGCCTCGCGGAACCGTATCTGAACGGCTCGCGGGACCCGTTTGCGAAGCCGTCGCAAAGCTCGCTGGCAGCGCACCTGCTGTTCTATGAGATCGCACGGCGCACCGGCGATGCGCGCGCCCGAGCGCTCGTGCTGCGCGCCGCCAACAGCGGCTTCACCGAGGACGGCGCGCTGCGGGAGTCCATGCCTCTGCACGGAGGGTGGAGCGACTCGGTGTTCATGGACATTCCGATTCTCGCGAAGGCGGGCGCGCTGTCCGGCGATCGCCGCTACCTGGATATGGCGGCGCGGCACTTCGCCTTCATGCAGACGATCGTCCGCCGTGCCGACGGCCTCTATCGCCATCAGGCGTCCACCGACGCCGCATGGGGACGCGGCAACGGCTTCCCCGCCCTGGGCCTCGCCCTGACGCTCGACGCGTTTCCGCAGGACCACCCCGGCTACTCCGTGCTGCTTGCGTCGTTCCAGCGGCACATGAGCGCGCTGGCCCCGCTGCAGGAGGAACACGGCATGTTCCGCGAGGTGCTCGACTACCCGGGCGCGTATCCCGAATACTCGGGAACCGCGATGATCGCGACCGCGATGATGCGCGGCATCCGGAAGGGCTGGCTCGACGCGGCGGCCTACCAGCCGGTTGTCGACCGGGCCTGGCAAGCCATCCTTGCGCGCACGGCGTCCGACGGGCGCCTGTTCGACGTGGCCGAAAGCACGGGCACGCGCGGCCTGACCGAGAAAGACTACCTGCGCCGGGCCGCGATTCTCGACATCGATCCACGCGGCGGCGCCTTCGCGCTGCTGTTCGCCACGGAGATGGCCGGGCTCGCGGCGGACTGACCCGGCCCGGCCTTTTCACTTTCCATTCACACGCTGTTTCAGCTCTTCGAACCAGTGCTCGACGACGACCATGCTGAGTGGCGTCGCGTTGGGCTCGCTGGTGGCTTTGAGCATGAGGAACCGCTGGCCGTCAGCCGACACGTCGTAGTGGCGCGAGGGATTTGGCTCGGAATACCTGGTGTCAAACACTTTCGCCGGACTGCCGATGTTGATCGTCGATCCGGACATGTCGACCGGGACGGCGGTGAGCGCATTCGACGCGTCGAGATAGAACAGCTCGCGGCCGTTTCGCGCCCACACAGGGCGTGTGCCGCCCGCCGTCGAGACCTGCCAGAGGCCGTTGTCGACGCGCGGGAATGGCCGGATATGAATTTCGCTGCGGCCCGACTCCTCCGACTGGTACGCGAAGTACCGGCCATTCGGGGAAAAGTCGGCCATGCTTCCTTTGAACCTGGTCTCAGCGAGTGGTTCCACCGGTGACTGGCGCAATGGAAGAAAAAAGACGTTGGCAGGCGCCCTGGGTACTTGCTCGAAGCCGGAGAGCCACTTGCCGTCCGGCGTGATCGACGTCGTCCACTGAGGGGTCTCGCTCGTCGAGAGCCGCTCGGCGGTTCCGGTGCCGTCGGCGGCCTGTCTGTACACGCTTGGCATGCCCGTGCGGCCCGACTCGTAGATGATCTGCCGGCCATCGGGTGTCCAGACCGACATCCCGTTGCCGCTGGACTCGAAGGTCAGGCGCCTGAGCGTCTCCCGCGCGAAGTCCCAGATCCAGATGTCAGTACTCGGACCGTAGATCTCAGCCGCCACGCGCGTCCCGTCGGGCGACAGGCGCGGCGTGCCATAGGCGCGCAGCGGCGCGCCAGTCGGTTCTTCACGTCCCTTTCGATCGACCCAGAGCAGAGCGCGGGGCGCCGTCATCTCACTCACGCCGGCGCCGATGTACACGAGCGTGCCTGCACCCGACACCGCGTAATTGGCTGCGCCAGACGGCTTCGTCATCACCCGGTCCACGACCGTGACCGGATCGCCAACGACCTCGAGCCGGACAAGGTCGAACCGCACGGCGCGCAACGCGCCGGAG
>DASTDQ010000916.1:0-6075 GCA_035710305.1 Vicinamibacterales bacterium
GATCGCTCCCGTCCATCGTGCGCACCTGACCCAGCCACGTGGCCAGCGTCAGGGCGTCGTCGGCATCGGACGCCGATCCGGCCGGCAGGCTCCGATGGAGCTCGGTGACGAGCGCGTCCAGGTCGTCGAGGTGCTGATCGCCTGCCATGGTGAGCCGACCGGCGCCTACCCCTGTTTCGCGAAACGCCCCTCGATGGCGAGGAGCTTGTCGAGCCGTCGCCGGTGTCGCGGCTCGCCGGAGAAGCGGGCGGCCAGAAAGGTGTCGACGATCTCGGACGCCAGGGCGCTTCCCACGACTCGCGACCCGAGGCAGAGCACGTTGAGGTCGTCGTGTTCAACCGCCTGGTGCGCCGTGTAGGTATCGTGGCAAACGGCAGCTCGAATGCCGCGGAACTTGTTGGCCGCCACCGACACGCCCGCGCCGCTGCCACAAACGATCACGCCCCGCTCGGCCTGTCCGTCTCTGAGCGCATCGGCCACCGCTTCGGCCGCATCGGGGTAGTCGGACGGCGAAGTCGAGTGAGTCCCGAGGTCCAGAGGATCGTGGCCCTGTCGAACGAGATGGGCGAACAGGTGCTGTTTGAGTTCGAAGCCGGCGTGGTCGGCGCTCAGTGCTATTCGCATGAAATATCGGCTCTCGAAGAATGGCCGTCGGGTACCCGGCCGAATCGCGGGGCTGTTCGTCAAAGGAGTATACTTTGGCCCTATGCGAAAGACCGCTAACTTCTTGACCCTTGGTGTGTTCGCGGTGCTGGTGTCGACATCGGCGCCTGGCCCCGTGCCCGCGCTCCGGGCACAGGAACAGCAGGCCCCCGCCCAGCCGCCAGTCGTCTTCCGAGGCGGCGTGGACCTGGTGACCTCGGACGTCATCGTCCGTGACCTGCGCAACGACCAGTTCGTGTCCGACCTGAAGCCGGAGGAGTTCGAGGTCTACGAAGACGGCGTCAAGCAGCAGATCGTCTCGGTCGTGCTGACGCACGGCGGCCGGGTCTTCAACGTGAAGACGCCTCCGCGGGCGCCGATCCAGGAAGGCATCATTCTGCCGACCAACCGGCCGACCAACGACGCCGCGGGCCGCGTGTTCCTGATCTTCATCGACGACCTGCACCTGGACTTCAGGAGCACTCCCCGAACCCGGGACTTGATCAAGAGGATGCTGCGGTTGCTGATTCACGAAGGCGACATGTTCGGGGTCGTCAGCTCGGGCTACTCGTCGATCTCCGAACAGTTGACCTACGATCGCCAGATCCTCGACTCGTTGATCTCGAAGATCACCGGCGGCGGGCTCAGGCCGCAGGAGATCATCAAGGGCATGCAGACCTCCCAGGGGCCAACCGAGCTCCGGCATCGGGCCCACGTCGCTTTCAAGACGGCGTACGACCTGATGAACAACCTGCAGCGGTTGCAGAACCGCCGGAAGGCCGTCATCTACATCAGCAGCGGCTACGACTTCAATCCGTTCGAACAGTCGCGGCTCTCGGAGCAGGCAGCGCGCGCGAACGTCGAGGTGTCGCAGCTCGAGAGCGACCCGTTCTTCCGCAACCAGCAGAGCCAGCAGATGCTGGCCGAGGCGGACCTCGTCGGAGAGCTGACGGAGTTGACGCGTGCCGCCAATCGCGCCAACGCCACGTTCTACACGATTGATCCACGCGGCCTCGTCGCCGGGCCGGACGTCGACGAGGAAGTCCAGACTCCCGAGTGGAACGCCTACGTGCGCGACACGCAGGACAGCCTCCGCGTGCTCGCCGAGGAGACTGGCGGCATCGCCGTCGTGAACCAGAACGATTTCGACAAGGCGCTCAAGCGGATCGACAACGAAACGAGCGACTACTACGTGCTCGGGTACTACTCGTCCAACCCCGATCCTCTGAAGCGCCGCCGCCGAGTCGAGGTGCGCACCACTCGGCAGGGGCTCAACGTCTGGTCGCGCGGCGAGTACACGTTGCGACCGATGCCGCCGACCGATCAGCGCTGAAACATCACGCACGCCGTCCTTGACGGACGGAGACTCGGCTTATGCGAAAGACCGCGAGCTTCCTGACGCTGGGCGTGTTTGCGGTCCTGGTGTCGACATCGGCGCCGGGACGGCTGCCCGCGCTGCAGGCACAGGAGCAGGCCCCCTCCCAGCCGCCAGTCGTCTTCCGAGGCGGCGTGGACCTGGTGACCTCGGACGTCATCGTCCGCGACCTGCGTAACGACCAGTTCGTGTCGGACCTCAAGGCGGAAGAGTTCGAGGTCTACGAAGACGGCGTCAAGCAGCAGATCGTCTCGGTCGTGTTGACGCACGGCGGCCGGGTCTTCAACGTGAAGACGCCTCCGCGGGCGCCGATCCAGGAAGGCGTCATTCTGCCGACCAACCGGCCGACCAACGACGCCGCGGGCCGCGTGTTCCTGATCTTCATCGACGACCTGCACCTGGACTTCCAGGTCACGTCGAGAACCCGCGATCTGATCAAGAGGATGCTGCACCTGCTGATTCACGAGGGCGACATGTTCGGAGTCGTCAGTTCCGGCTACTCGTCGCTCTCTGAACAGTTGTCCTACGATCGCCAAATCCTCGACTCATTGATCGACAAGGTCCAGGGCGGCGGGCTCAGGCCGCAGGAAATCGTCAAGGGCATGCAAAGCTCCCGCGGCCCAACCGAGCTCCGGTATCGCGCCCACGTCGCCTTCAAGACGATGTACGACCTGGTGAACAACCTGCAGCGGCTGCAGAACCGCCGGAAGGCGATCATCTACATCAGCAGCGGATACGACTTCAACCCGTTCGAAGAGTCGCGACTCTCGGAACAGGCGAAACGGGCGAACGTCGAGGTGAAGGATCTCGAGAGCGATCCATTCTTCCGCAACCAGCAGAGCCAGCAGATGCTGGCCGAGGCGGATCTCGTCGGCGAGCTGCACGAGCTGACGCGCGCCGCGAATCGCGCCAACGCGACTTTCTACACGATCGATCCGCGCGGCCTCGTGGCCGGGCCCGACGTCGATCAGGACATAGGTACGGCAGAGTGGAATGCCTACGTGCGCGACACGCAGGACAGCCTGCGCGTGCTCGCCGAGGAGACTGGTGGCTTCCCAGTCGTCAACATGAACGATTTCGACAAGGCGCTCAAGCGGATCGACAACGAGACGAGCGACTACTACGTGCTCGGGTACTACTCGTCCAATCCAGATCCTTTGAAGCGCAGGCGCCGGGTCGAGATCAGGACCACGCGAACGGGCCTCAACGTCTGGTCGCGCGGCGAGTACACGTTGCGGCCGATGCCGCCGACCGATCAGCGCTGACGGGATTCACCCGGTTCTGGACGGGCGCACCAGGGCTTCGAGCTGCGGCCTGATCCGTTCGAAGACCCGCATCACTTCCGTGACGGCGCGGGGCAGACGATTCATCTTCGGATAGAGCCACCCGGTCTGGCGAACCAGCGACACGCCCGCAATCTGGCTGCAGAAGAGCTGACGCGTCCCGACGTCGGCCGCGGCGGCCTGCCACGGGATGATGCTGATGCCCAGCCCGCTTCGCACCATCGCCTTGATGATCTCGACGTTCTCGGTCTCCATGATGATGGGCGGCGTGATCCGCTCGCGGGCGAAGAACTCCTCCACGAGGCGCCTGGTGATCGACCCGGTCTCGAACATCACGAAGGGCTGCTTGTCGAGGTCGGCCGGGACGATGCGCTTCTTGGCCGCGAGCGGGTGCGACGGGTAGGTCACGAGCAGCAGCTCTTCCTCCAGAAGCGGAACCGACACCAGATCGGAGGCCTCGATGGGCAGCGTGAGCAGGCCGAGGTCGCCGGCGCCCGATCGGAGCAGGGCAATCGAGCGCTGCGTGCTGCCAACGGTAACCCGCATGTCCAGGTTCGGATGAAGGCGCCGAACCTCTGCAAGCAGCGCGGGGAAGACGTACAGACACACGGTCATGCCGCCGACCAAGCCAATCGAGCCGCGCAGCGACTCGCGAGTGTCGCTGATCGCGGACGTCGTGTCCTGCATGTCCCGGAAGACCCGATGGCTCAGTTGCAGGAGGGATTCGCCCGCCGGCGTGATGCGAATCCGGCGTCCGATCCGGTGAAAGACGGGCTCGCCGAGCTCGTCTTCGAGCAGCAGGATCTGGCGGCTGATCGCCGATTGGGAAACGTGAAGCTTCTCGCCGGCGGCCGTGAAGGAGCCGCTTTCAGCGATGGCCTTGATGATCTCGAGCTGCCGGAGATCCACGCCTCTCAGAATACATTTGCCGAACGCATCGATTCAACGGCACCGATGTATTCGGACGATTCCAGTCGTCCTTAGAACGAACAAAAAGTCGCGGTGGAGGCGAAGGGGGAGAGAGGCCGAAGGCTCAGGACGCCTGAGCGGAGACGGTCGATGCAGCCGGCTGAACCAAGCGGTCGGGGATCGTGTGATTGCGACGGTGGACGTGAACCTCGCAGCCCGAGCCTTTTTCCTCGACGTAGGACACTTCCCGGCTCGTCGCCAGTTCGCGATAGCGCCCGATGACGCAACCGCAACTCAGTGTCCGAAACCCGAGGAGCCGCACGAGACTCATTTCCGTTTCCCTCTGGTTCGGATCAGTGTGCAATCCGTGTACCGCGACCAATCGCAGTCACCAAGTGACGCGCGCATGCGAGATCAAACGAAAAAGGGCGAGAGATCGAACTGCGGGCTACGGCACGCCGGAGGACAGGTGTTCCATTTGGACCCACCTGTGTTGCAAGACGTGAACGGGTTGGATCGCATTCAAGGCGTTGGAGCCGCCTTCGCGCCCAGCCTGGACTTGAGCGCTTGGTAACTCTCCAGCTCCACGGCTCTCTGGCGCGTAGCCGCCCACCGGGCACGGACGAGCCGAATCAGGACGACGCTGTGGAAGACTCCGATGACGAGCATCTCGATCCAGGTGGGAGAAGGAATGAGCGCCGGAATCAGATTGATGATGACGGCACAGGTGAAGATCGGCGTGAAGAGCGGGTCCACGCCGCCGCCGGGAAGCGCCGGGCCCACGGCGATGGCCGTGGTTTCCCACTTTGGACCGTCGTCTTCGCTTTCGTGAAAGACCTGGAGGTACCGGCCAATGCGTTCGACGCCCACGTGCAGCGCATGGATGGCTTCAAAGCCTGCGACGAGCACGGCCAGCGAGAAGAGGGATGCGATCGGGCTGGTTCCGACGAGCGTGAGGGCTCCGGCCCCGGCAGCCCACCCGATCATGGTGACCGGAAACAGCACGATCCTGACGGTGCCACGGTTCGCGATGGTCTGACGGAGCACGGTGAACTCGGATTCAGCGAGCTTCACGCAGGGTGGCACCTTTCTTGGAGCCGGTTGGGAATGTGCGTGTGCACGAGTGCACGGTCTGGCAATCCCCTTGCGCCCTGCAGGAGGTTTGCTAGAATGCCGATAAAATTTTTGTAACTGCCTGACTTCAAGAGCGTTTTACCTGTGATTCAGAGCCGACCCTTGACCAGCCTGCGTCGTTGTTTCGTCATCGCGGCGGTTTTCTGCCTGGGGGCGACCGGGCTCGGATCGGCCCAAACGGCCTCCGCCTCCCGTTCGACGGCTCAACCCGCTCAGAAGACTACTACCAAAAAGGCTACTTCTAAGAAGACTACTGCCCGAAAAACGACGACTTCCTCCGGGACTTCGCGCGCGCGCCGGGCCAGGGTGGCTCAGCAGGCGCTTCGCGACGCCCAGGAACCTCGCTTCAAGCTCGACGAATCCGGGGCGCTCGTCCCCGACGTTCGCGCCGAGGCCGCCATCATCTACAACTCCGAAAACGGGCAGGTGCTGTGGGAGTCGAACTCGCAGAACCTGCGATCGATTGCCAGCATCACCAAGGTGATGACGGCTGTCGTGTTCCTCGAGGACTGGCCGGACTTGACCGAACAGGTCGTGGTGCAGCGGAGCGACGTTCGCCAGGCATCGACGACGTATCTGAAGGCCGGCTACAAGGTCACCAAGAGCGACCTGCTGCATTTGGCGCTCATCGCCTCCGACAACGCCGCTGCCAGGGCGCTGGCCCGCGTGTCGAGCGTGGGTCCCGACGCATTCGTCGAGCGCATGAACTCGAAGGCGGCTGAGTTGGGGCTG
>DASTDQ010000917.1:0-3167 GCA_035710305.1 Vicinamibacterales bacterium
TCTCGGAGGTGTGGTCGCCGTCGCGGCCGGATTCGTCATCCAGGCGGAGGTGTTCGGTGTCCCCGGAGTCGGGTTCGCGGCGCTGGGCGGCTCGGCGGCGCTGCTTGCAGCGGCGATGCTCCTGGCCAGCATCCTGCCCGCGTGGCGGGCCGCCCGGCTGGATCCCAACGTGGTGCTGCGACAGGAGTAGGAAGCATGAGACGCATATGGTGTCGCGTGCGGGCGGTGCTGCACCGGGTGTGGGACGACGGCGCGAGGGACCAGGAGCTCAGTGAGGAGCTCCGCGCGTTCGTCGAGCTCGACGCCGCGTCGAAGATCCGGTCGGGAATGACGCCGGCGGATGCACGGCGCGCCGCGCTCGTCGAGTTGGGGGGCGCCGAACAGGTCAAGGAGCGTGTTCGGGAAGTCCGGGCTGGAGCTCGCTGGGAAAGCATTCTCAGGGACATCCGGTACGCCGTACGCAGTCTCGGCCGGTCACCCGGGTTCTCGTTCTCGGTGATCGGGAGTCTCAGCCTGGGCCTGGCGGCGACGACCGTGGCGTTCGCGTTCATCAACGGCGCGCTGCTTCGTCCGTTTCCGGGTGTCAGGGATCAGGATCGCCTCGTGACGCTCGGGATTCTGGAAAGAACCCCCTTCGGATCGACACTCCCCCTGACCGCGATGGCGGACTACCCGGACGCATTTCGCGCGCTCCGCGAGGGGATGACCAGTCTCGAAGGTCTGGCCAGCGTCACCGAATCCGACGTGGCGGTAACCCTGCCTCAGCCCCGCTCCTTCCCGGCCGAATTCGTGTCACCGAACTACTTCGACGTACTCGGCGTACAGCCGCAGATCGGACGGACCTTTGCACCCGAGGGAGGCCAGGCCGAGTCCGCCGTCGCGATCATCGGCCACGCGCTGTGGACGCAGGAGTTCGGACGCGATCCCTCAGTGGCCGGCCGGCCCATCCAGGTGGGAGGGCAGATCGTCCAGATCGTCGGCGTCGCGCCGCAGGGATTTCGGGGCACGGCCCAGAGCCCGACTCAGACGGGCGTCGAGCTCTGGCTGCCGATCAGTCTCGTGGATCGAGTTGGCGATCCGCTTTCGTTCGGGAGGGGCAACATCGTCCTCCTCAACGATACGCCCGGTGAGCGCCTGATTCGATACGTGGGCCGCATGCGGAACGGTGTCCGCGCCGACCTCGTCGAGACCGAGCTCGCCGTCGTTGCCCGGCGGGTTGTCACGCCCGCGAACGACCTGACGGCGCCGGTCGTCACCGAAGTGTCCAGTCTGTCGAGACTCAACGACAGGACCAATGCCGGACAGATCGTCGCCATCATCGTGTCCATTCCCCTTCTCGTGCTCGCGATCGCCTGTGTCAACGCGGCGAATCTTCTCCTCGTGCGAGCCTCTCGGCGCCGCCGGGAAATGGCGCTTCGTCTGGCGCTGGGCGCGTCCCGGCTCCGGCTCGTCCGGCAACTGGTCATCGAGAGCCTCGTCCTGTCCATCGGCGCGGCGGTCCTCGCGCTGCCGCTGGCGTGGTGGGGCCTGCAGTGGGTTGCGGCGTTCATGACGATTCCCATGCCGCTCGACGGGACGGTCGCGGCGGGCGCACTCGTGACCGCGTTCCTGACGGCTCTGGGATTCGGACTCGTGCCGGCGCTTCACGCCGCCGGCCAGCACCCGTCCGCTGCGGTCGGCACATCTCCCGCGGGGAGCGGCGGCACGCCTGCCGAGTCCCGCGGCCGCCGGGTCCTCGTCGCCGGTCAGGTCGCACTCTCACTGGCTCTGCTCGCCACCGGGTTTCAGTTGACGTCCGCGCTGGAATCTCTGGCGGAGCCGCCCGGCACGGACCCGGACCGTCTGCTGCTGGCGTCGTTCAACCTGGGGCATCTCCGCTTCTCACCCGCCGAGAGCGACGCATTCTATGCGGCGCTTCTTGACGGTGTTTCACGGCTTCCCGGAGTCGGCGCCGCAGGGCTGTCGAGCCGCAATCTGGGGCAGGGTTGGGACCCCTTCTTCGACCCCGCCAATGCCATTCGAGTGGATCCCGGCAATGGGCCGGACGGGCGCCTCCTCCGGGCCAGTGCTTCTACCGGTGGCGACTATTTCAAGGCCCTGGGGCTCGACCTCGTGCAAGGCCGGGAATTTGTCGCGGCTGATCGACGCGAGATACCCGACGTGGCGATCGTCACCGAAAGTCTGGCGTCTCAACTCTTCAAGAATGCCCCACTCGGCCGGAGCCTGCGTGCGTCGACGCCTTTCCCTGGCGCAGTGCCGGCCGACCTCCGGATCGTGGGTGTCGTGGAGTCGCCCCTGGGACTGTCCGGCGAGGAAGTCCAGGCGGTTTTCTTCCCCTCGCACTTCCCGTCGCCAATTCAGCGTGGCACCGCGCGCACGCTTCACGTCCGTGCCGACGGTCCTGCGGCCGCCCTGGCGCCGGCGATCCGCGATCTCGTGGCTGGGCTCGACCCTCGAGTGCCGATCCTGAGGCTGGACACGCTGGACCAGACGATTCGCGCGGACATCCTGCAGCAACGCATGCTGGCGAGGGGAGCGGCCATCCTGGGGATCGTGGCGCTCCTGCTCGCCAGCGCCGGCCTTTACGGAGTGACCTCCTATAGCGTCGCGAGCCGTTGGCGGGAGATTGCCGTACGGATGGCACTTGGTGCTCGCCCCGATCGCGTCCTGGCCATGGTTGTTCGGCAGGCCCTGGCCGTCGCGCTGATCGGGGCCGTCCTCGGAGGCCTTGCGGCGATCGCGGCTGGGCTCATCATTCAGGCGGAGGTGTTCGGCGTGCCGCGGGTCGAGATCGAGACGCTCGCCGGAGCGGCGACGATGTTGACGGCGGCAATGCTCCTGGCCAGCACCCTACCCGCCCTGCGGGCCGCCCGGCTGGATCCGAATGCCGTGCTGCGAGAGGAATAGTTCGGACGGACCAGCTCAAAGGGACTGCGTATCCGGCAATGGCAGCTCCCGGTCGCTAGGCCGGACGGCGACGTGGCCTGTGCTGCATCACACCCTGCGGTGCGCGTCCTATGGCCGGTAAGGCCGCCGCTGTCTCGCGCAACACACCTCTGAGCCACGCGTGCCCGGCATCCCGTTCCAGTCGCGGATGCCACATCATGGCTTCCTCCAGCACCGGCAGGGGCAGCGGCGGCGGAACCACGCGGATCGGGTATGACACC
>DASTDQ010000918.1:0-5398 GCA_035710305.1 Vicinamibacterales bacterium
CAGCTGCCAACGCGTCTCATCAAGAGCGTGGTGACCGACGATCAGGGCCGCTACGTGCTGCCGGACCTGCCCAAGGCGGACTACGACGTCTGGGTTCGCGGGTACGGCCTGGTGGACTCGCCGAAAGTCAAAGCCACGCCCGGGAGCCAGATGCCCCTCAAGGCGGTGCCCGCGCCGAACTCTCGCGTGGCCGCCGAGTACTATCCCGCGCAGTACTGGCTGTCGCTGCTGCAGGTGCCCCCAAAGAGCGACTTTCCAGGCACCGGGCCGTCGGGCAACGGAATCTCGTCGGACGTCCGCAGCCAGGGCGAGTGGATCCGCAACATCGTGAACACCGACGGATGCACGGGCTGCCATCAGATGGGCGGCAAGGCTACGCGCGAGATCCCGGAAGAACTGGGCCGGTTCGAGTCATCGAAGGCCGCCTGGGATCGTCGCATTCAGTCGGGGCAGGCCGGCCGCGGCATGAGCCAGCGCTTCAGTCAGGTCGGCCGCGAGCGCGCACTCGCGATGTGGGCCGACTGGACGGACCGGATCGCGGGCGGCGAACTGCCCGCGACGGCTCCGGCACGGCCGCAAGGCCGCGAGCGCAACGTCGTCGTGACGATGTGGGACTGGGCCGATCCGAAGGCGTACCTGCACGACGAGATTGCGAGCGACAAGCGGAACCCGACGGTGAACGCGAACGGACCCATCTACGGGGCGCTCGAGGCGAGCGCCGACTACATGCCGGTGGTCGATCCCGTGCGCAACACCGCGACCCAGGTGAAGCTCGTCGTGCGCGATCCCGCGACGCCGAGCGAAGCCAAGACGCCGCCCGCGCAGCCGTCGCCGTACTGGGGTTCCGAACCCATCTGGACCAGCCAGGCCAATGCGCACAGCTTCGCGATGGATCGGCAGTCGCGCGTCTGGATCGCCGCGCGCATCCGTCCGAACCAGACGGCGGCGTTCTGCCAGAAGGGGTCGTCGCATCCCTCGGCCGCGGCGTTTCCGATCGCCCAGAGCGGCCGGCAAATGCAGATGTACGACCCGAAGACCAAGACGGTCACGACGATCGACACCTGCTTCGGGACGCATCACCTCAACTTCGACGACAACGACGTGTTGTGGTTCACAGGCGGCGGCGCGGTCGAGGGATGGTTCGACACGCGCATCTACGACAAGACGAAAGACGAAACAAAGGCCCAGGGCTGGACCGTCTTCGTCCTCGACACCAACGGCAACGGCAAACGCGACGAGTACGTCGAGCCAGACCAGCCGGTCGATCCGGCGAAGGACAAGCGCGTCAACGCGCCGTTCTACGGTGTTGCGCCAAGCCCGGTCGATGGCGCCATCTGGGGATCGGTTCTGGGCATGCCGGGGATGCTCGTTCGACTGACGCTTGGATCGAACCCGCCTGCAACGGCGCTCTCAGAGGTCTACGAAGTCCCGTGGAACAACGCAAAGGCGCCGGCGCAGGGGTTTGCACCGCGCGGCATGGATGTCGACAGCAACGGCGTGGTCTGGACCGTGCTGTCGAGCGGACAGCTCGCGAGCTTCGATCGCCGCAAGTGCAAGGGGCCGCTCAACGGGCCGAACGCGACGGGACAGCATTGCGCCGAGGGTTGGGCGCTCTACGCTCTGCCGGGACCGAACTACAAGGGCGCCGCCGACTCGGCGAGCGCCGACACGGCGTACTACAACTTCGTCGATCGGTTCGACATGCTCGGGATCGGGAAGAACGTGCCGCTCGCAACGGGCAACGGATCCGAGGGCTTGCTCGCACTCGTGGACGGAAAGTTTCTGACCTTCCGCGTGCCGTATCCGATGGGCTTTTATTCGAAAGGCCTCGACGGCCGCATCGACGACGTCCGCGGCGGCTGGAAGGGCAAGGGGATCTGGACGACCTACGCGACGCGCGCGCCGTTCCATGCCGAAGGCGGCAAGGGGACGACGAGCAAGCTGGTGAAGTTCCAGGTCCGCAGCAGTCCGCTGGATAAATAGGTTCCGGGCTTCGGGCTACAGGTCCCGGGCTATCGCTGTCTGGCTCGTTCGTCGGCGCGGGCCGCGCTGAGGATGTTGCGCATCGCGTAGTTGCCCTCGTGACACGCGTACTCGTGCAGATGCGGGTCGCTGCTGCGCGCCAGCACGATGAGCAGCGTCCAGGGTTTCGTCCACGTCTGCGGATCGTTCACCGTAACCCGATACTCCAGCGTGTTCTCGGCTGTCCGTGTGAAGCGCTCGGTCAGGCGCAGGGCCTCGCTGTGGTAGCCGGGATCACCGGGATAGCCGGCGCCGTTCGATCCGATCGCGACCTTGTCGGTGAGGTTGGTCGTCTCCACCACCAGCGTGTCGCCCTCCCATCGTCCGCGTGAGTCGCCCATGTACATGCGAAGCGCGGAACCAACGTGCGGGCGTCCGTCAAGCGGGATGACGCGGCTCTCGTGGATCATCTCGTTCCTGAAAACAACGTATCCGGGGCCCTGTACGATCTCGTTCCCGTTGCTGTAGATCACCGGGATCACCGAGCCAAGGACGCCCCTGGTGATGCAGCGGTAGTAGATGTTCAGGTCCTCGAACGAGTCGGCTTCGCCGCGCCACTCCCCGGTAAAGCCGCGGCCGCCGCGGGCTTCCTTGCGACGGCGTTCGGCCTCGGGCGTCAAGGCCGGCAGCCGCCCGTTCGGAGGATCGACGACGAGCGACGCCTGGCGGGTCGGCCGTCCGCGCTCGACCCAGTGCGAGGGTCCACCGATGCCCGTGCCCCCGGTTCTTGCGTAGATCTCGGCATCGGCCTTCGCCTGTGCCGCGGCCTGTGCCTCGCGCTTGGCAAACTCTCCCTCGGTCAGGACCTGTCGCTCACCGAAGTCCATTGGGCGCTGCAAGGGCACGCCCATGTTGCCTGGCCAGATGCCCTGAAGATCCGGGTCTCCCCATGGTGTTCGGGGCACCGTGTAGGTCTGACTGATGGCTGGAACGCTGAGGAGCACCGTGAGAGCCGCTGCCCCTGCAGCGATGAAACAGGATCCGAAGCCTCGACGCGCCATGTGAGCCTCCGCTGTGATCCGCTTGAATCCGCGCGACGGGACCAAGGGTAACTCAGGTCAGGGGTCTGGCCGATAAGGCTTTCGTGGCCAACTGCGCGAATTGCGGCGCACCGATGCACCCGGACACTCCCAGGGGCGTGTTCGTGTGCGGCCACTGCGGATCGGTTGACGAAGGGCCGTCGGTGGCGGCACATCTCGACATCGGCGGTCAGAGCTCGACGAAATGCCCTGCCTGTGCCACGCCGCTGGCCGACAGCCGTCTCGACGGGAACAGCGTGCTGTTCTGCCGCCGATGTGAGGGCCTCCTGGTCGCCATGGCGTGCTTCGTCGATGTCGCCGAGGCGCTGCGCTCGCGTGAAGATCGCGCGCGAGTGATTCTGCCTCGAGAGCAGGTGCCCGGAGCGCGCGAGCTGTCCTGCCCGCGGTGCGGCGGGCCCATGTTGAATCACGTCTATGGCGGGCCAGGCAATCTCGTGATCGACACCTGCGAAAGCTGCCGTCTGAACTGGCTCGACCCCGGTGAGCTGCGCCGCCTCGCGCGGGCGCTGTGATGTACGGTTGGCTATCCGCGAAGGCGGTCTTCTCGACGTGCAGAAAGCCGCATGACGAATTAGGGCTGACCCGCGGCGGTCGCTCACCGCTCTGAAGCAGCGCGATCGATCCGCGGCCGCCTACGAGTGCCCCTGTCAGACCGCCGCCGTCGAGATCGACAGAATCAGCAACGAGGCCCCTTCAAGTGAGTCGAACTGCCGAGCGCGTTCGACTTGTGCACGAAGCAACTGTGCGATCGCGTCGGTTCCCGCATTTCCTACATCGAGCCAGATGACCCTCGGCGGCGCACCCTCAACGTAGCTTCGCTCGCGGAAATCCGTATCCTTCGACGCAATCACGAAGCCGTGCGTGCGAGCGTAGTCCCACACCTGCCGGTCCTCGGCACCACGCAACCCGACATCTCTGACGTGAGCGCTACCGGGATACTCGCTCGCGAGGCGGGTGGTCAGCTTGGGACTGACGTTCTCATCGAAGAGCAGCTTCACGCCACTGAGTTCGACAGACGTCGCTCACGCGCAGCCGCGAAGGCCAAAACGGCTCGAATGTCCTCCCGAGTGAGGTCGGGAAAGTCCCCGAGGATCTGTTCCTCCGTCATGCCGCCGGCAAGGTATTCCAGCACGTCGTATACCGTGATTCGTGTTCCGTTGATACACGGCTTGCCGCTGCGTATGGCGGGGTTCACCGAGATCCGATCCTGCCAGCTCATATCCGGGATTCGACCTCTGGCGCCAGACGCTCTGAGACCGATCTTTCACGGGCGTCACGAAATGCGGTCAACGTCTGCCGCTCAGCCGCGAGCGGCGTGGACGAGGTTCGAGTTACTTCAGCGTCCCCGCACCACTCGGCGACTGCAGCGGCTGTTCAGTGGCTCCATTCCGATCACGATGGTCGTAGTCGTAATCTCCTGGCCTATTCGCTTTGCCCTTCTCGCTCCCACACGAGCACATAGGTGGACCGTCGAGCACCTCGGAGAAACGGAGGCGTCGTCAGCGTCAGGCGGTTTCCGGACAGTCCGAAGAAGCGACGCTGGTCAGTCCCGATCAGATTTGGGAACAGAGATCCCATTACGTGGTGGACTACGACACCAGCGTTCGCATCCACTACATAGGAACCGAAGTATGCGTCATAGCCTTCGAACGCCCCTCTCATCTCCGCTACAGTCCCGCCCAGACGATCCTCAGACGCAAATGGCTTCCGTCTAGGGTCCATGAGTTGGGCGGACATTCTTCCGCGACCGTCGTACATGAGTCGGCCCGCGGGAGCGCTGCCCCAGAGCGGTATCGTTCTGCCGTCCTCTGTCCGTTCTTCAGCTGATACGAGTCGCCATGTACCCACAAGCCCCGAGTCGCTCGTGCCGCGCTGTGCGGACGTGCTGGGGATAACGGCAAGCCAGAGAAGACCAAAGATCGCGGCGCGCTTGCTCCTTCGCATCATCATTCATGTCCGCCGAACAGTCTGTGGAGTAGAGCGAACGGATCGCTCGCGGGGGTACAACGTCCCAAACTCACCTTACCGGTCACGGCTATCTCCAACGAACGCCGGATGATAACACGCACGCGTGGCTCGTCCGCCCTCGGGTTTAGCCCGCGGGCCGAGCGGATGCGCGCGTCCCCCGCGAGTATCACGACGGCCGCATGGTGAGCCTCTCAAGGGGCTGGCGTTATGGCCGGCGTTCGCCCGGCCTACAGGAACAGATAACAACCTACGGCGCCGATGACGGTCATCGACAAGCCCCACGCGAGGAGCTTGTTGTAGGTCGGCCGCACCTGAGAGACGTCCGTGATCCCCGCGATGCACATGGCGCCGGTCGTGGACAGCGGCGA